>JBAZID010000011.1 GCA_041651995.1 Sulfuricella sp.
ACCCTTGGGCGCGGTGAAATGCAAATAGATATTTCCAGGGAATTCTTGCTGACGACTGGACCGGGCTTGTCCAACAACCGGTTCAGATCGTGGCTCGCTTCGCGATCACGATCTAACCTTAATCGTTAGAGCGCATTTTACAACGGAGCGAGAATTTATGACATTTAATGAATGGGAAAAAGATAACTGGATGTACGTTGACGTAAAAGATAATGCCCGTGTAATTTGGGATGCTGCTCAATTATCAGAACGTGATGCGTGCGCTAAGGCGTGCGAGGAGGTTGCGGAGTCGTACCGAGGGAGCAGGTACGGTAAGGCCGCCGAGTGTATTGGTGACAACTGCGTTGAGTCCATTCGGATGCGCTCTAACGTGGAAATAACCTGACAGCCGGGCCTTATCGGCTGGTCAGGTTGATTGTAGGGTTCGGCGTTTTTGGGGGGTGGAAATGTGTAAAGAGATAGCGATTTTGAAAGCGGACGGGACAGCGGATTACGTTTGCACTGTGTCCGATCTGATGCAGCGCATGGGGTGCTACATACCTAGCCTGGACGGATTGCCCGATAACAACTGCCTGTGCCCTCTGGATGAAGCCGCGCTTGCCAAGCAAACGGGGTACACGATTTCTTGCGGATGGGACACGCCATATCACTGTGATTTGGTGATGACGCCGAACGTAAAATAGCCATCCTATTTGACGCAAGATATTGCGTCAAACGTTTATTCATGGCTTTTTGATTGTTTATTAAATACATATTATCATGCTGTTATTCAATTTTAGTAAGGCCTAAAGGTGCCAGAAAAAACATCAGAGAATTCTTCTCCTAAATTGCTTGATCAGGTGCGGGGAAAGATACGCCTCAAACATTACAGTATCCGCACCGAACAGGCTTATGCGGATTGGATTAAACGCTTTATCCTGTTCTTTGACAAGCGCCATCCGCGCGAACTGGGTGCGGCGGATGTGGAGGCGTTTCTGACGCATTTGGCTGTTGAGGGCAAGGTGGCGGCTTCGACGCAGAACCAGGCCAAAAGCGCGTTGTTGTTTCTGTATCGCGAGGTGCTTGAGGTCGAGTTGCCCTGGCTGGATAACGTGGAACGTGCCAAGGCACCGAAGCGCCTGCCTGTGGTGTTGACCCGGCAAGAGGTGCAGGCGGTGCTTTCACGCTTGAGCGGCACGCAGTGGCTGGTTGCCAGCTTGCTTTATGGCACCGGTATGAGAATCATGGAGTGCCTGCGGTTGCGGGTAAAAGATGTGGATTTTTCTCGCAGGGAAATTCTGATCCGCGATGGCAAGGGGTTTAAGGATCGTGTAACGATGTTGCCCGTTGCTCTGGCGAATCCTTTGCGCGAGCATTTGCTTAATGTAAAAGCCTTGCACGCTCAGGATTGCGAGGTGGGGATGGGGAGTGTTTATCTTCCCTATGCGCTTGAACGCAAATATCCGAACGCGGCACGGGATTGGGGCTGGCAATATGTGTTTCCGGCGACGGGCATTTCGACCGACCCGCGTACCGGCGAGGCGCGCCGTCACCATGTGCTGGAACAGTCCATTCAGCGTGCGGTAAAGCAGGCGGTGCGCGATGCCAATCTGGTCAAGCCTGCCACGCCCCATACCCTGCGCCATTCCTTTGCCACGCATTTGCTGGAGGGCGGCTACGATATCCGCACCGTGCAGGAGTTGCTCGGCCATAGCGATGTTTCCACCACAATGATCTACACCCATGTTTTGAACCGTGGTGGCCGAGGCGTCACCAGCCCTTTGGATACGATTTGATGAATGATCTTGAACGATTTTTGAATCGCGCCGAATCCCTGTTGCAGCGCGTGGAGCAAGTGCTCCCCAGCCCTCCGCCCGCGCCGGACTGGGGTGCCTCGGTGGCATTTCGCTGGCGCAAGCGGGGCGGGCTGGGCTTTCTTCAGCCGGTGGCGCACCCGCATCACATCCACCTCTCCGATCTGCAGGGCGTGGAGGAGCAGAAGAAGCAGATCGACCGCAATACGCGCCAGTTCGTGCAGGGGCTGCCGGCCAATAATGTTTTGCTGACCGGGGCGCGCGGCACCGGCAAGTCTTCGCTGATCAAGGCGGTGATGAACCAGTATGCAGCCGAGGGGCTGCGCCTGATCGAGGTGGAGCGCGTGGAGCTGGCCGATTTGCCAGATATCGTGGAGCTGCTGTGCCTGCGGCCGGAGCGTTTCATCGTGTTCTGCGACGATCTTTCCTTCGATGCCGGCGAGCCGGGCTACCGCGCGCTCAAGGTGGCGCTGGATGGCTCGGTGGCATCGCCATCCGAGAATGTGCTGATCTATGCCACTTCCAACCGCCGCCACCTGATGCCGGAATACATGGCGGAAAATCTTGAAACCACCACGGTGGAGGGGGACATCCGCCCGGGTGAGACCACCGAGGAGAAGGTTTCGCTTTCGGAGCGATTCGGCCTGTGGCTGTCCTTTTATCCCTTTGATCAGGACGAGTATCTGATGATCGCGCGCTACTGGCTGGCCCAGTTGGGCGTGAAGGATGTGGGTTCCGAGGTGATAAGGCGCGAGGCGCTGCAATGGGCGCTGGGGCGTGGTTCGCGCAGCGGCCGTTCGGCCTGGCAGTTCGCGCGCGACTGGGCGGGGCGCATGGGGCTGAGGACGAAGTGATGAACAAGAAAAAGATCGTGGATGTGGTCGCGGCAGTGATCCAGCAGCCGGATGGCCGCTTTCTGCTGGCGCGGCGGCCGGATGGCAAGCCTTATGCCGGTTATTGGGAATTCCCCGGCGGCAAGGTGGAAGCAGGGGAATCCCTTGCTCACGCCCTGAAGCGCGAATTGCACGAAGAGCTGGGGATCGAGGTGGAGCGCGCCTGGCCATGGCTGGTGCGGCATTTCGACTATGAGCATGCCAGCGTGAAGCTGCACTTCTTCCGTGTCGTGGACTGGCGCGGCGAACCGCATGGGCGGGAAGGCCAGTTGCTGGCGTGGCAGACGCCGGAGCAGGTCGAGGTGGCGCCCCTGCTGCCCGCCAACGGGCCGATTCTGAGTGCGCTGGAATTGCCGCCCATCCTGGCCATCAGCCAGATTGCCGAGCTGGGCGAAGAGGTTTTTATGGTGCGGCTGCAAGGGGCGCTGGGGCGCGGCCTGAAGCTGATCCAGCTGCGCGAGAAGGCATTGTCCCCGGCGCAGCTGGAGAGCGTGGCGCAGGGGGTCGTGACGTTGGCACGCGCGCACGGCGCGCGCGTGGTGCTGAATGGCGGGGTGGATCAGGCCATAAATGTGGGGGCGGATGGGGTGCATCTGACCGCTGCGGCGCTGATGGCGCTGGATGCGCGCCCCCCGGTCGAGCTGGTGGGGGCGTCCTGTCATTCCGCCGCCGAGCTGGAGCGGGCGGTGCAGCTCGGGCTGGATTTCGTGCAGCTGAGCCCGGTCTTGCCCACCAGGAGCCACCCGGGCGCGGCTACGCTGGGGTGGGATGGTTTCGCCGCGCTGGTCCGGGATTATCCGCTGCCGGTCTATGCCCTGGGCGGGATGGGCGCGGAGCAGCTGGGCATGGCAAGGGAGATGGGTGCGCACGGGATTGCCATGCTGCGCACGGCATGGTCGGAAGATCTGGATTTCACTCCCTGACCCGCCGCCGGGCCGAAATCTAGTCTATTGATCCGGCAAGTTTTTTCAGGAATGTAGGTCGGGCTTCAGCCCGACATCTCGGGCTGTACCCGTTAAGGGCATCCCCGCCGGGAATGGATGCTTCGCATCTCGTTCCGGCGAGAAAGCCCGACACACATTCTTGGATAATCCTATAAAAAGCCGTTAACCACGGAGTTCACGGAGAACACGGAGTAAAAACCATAGATTGCATGATGTTTGGCATTCACCCCTTGGGTGAGGCCATAAATGACCGCAAACTGCCTTTGCGAGTTGGGCGACAAGTCGCCCATCCCCGCCTACCCCGCTTCTCCGTGTTCTCCGTGTTCTCCGTGCCCTCCGTGGTTATCGAACTGAGATTTCTTGGATAATTTCGAACCGTATCAATAGTCGTCGTCGGGCAGCGGTTTTTCCTGTTCCGGTACGCGGTATTCCTCGTTGGCCCACTGTCCCAGGTCGATCAGCTTGCAGCGCTGGCTGCAGAAGGGACGGAACGGGTTTTCGGCTGTAAAAGGCGAAGCCTTGCCGCAGACCGGGCAGGGGGCGGTGCGTTGTTTTGCGGGTGCTGAAGGCATATTGCTTAGAAGTTACACAAGGTCAGGTCGAACTCGACGCTGAGGTCGCAGGCCCGTGGCTTCTGTATGCCGCCGAGCGTGGTAAAGCGGATATTGATGGCATATTTGTTGGCGCTGATTTCGGGAAAGCATGGAATGTCGCGGCTCAGCGTGATGCGTATCAGTTGTGCCACGCGGCCCGCCAGCATTTGCTGGAATGCGCCTTGCTGGGCAACCTGATGGGTTGTTTTGCCGCTGTCACGCAGCAGGTTGAGCACCAGTTGCAAGCCCCTGTAGACCGGTAGCAATGGTGCGAGCCATTCATGCAGGTCGATGCGCCGCGTCTCTGCATCCTGGCTGAGCCAGAAGTGGTAGGAAGGCAGGTCGAACTCGCACACGCCGCCCGGAATGGTGGTGCGTTGCTTGATGCTCATCAGCCACTCGTTATCGCGGATATGCTGCCCCAGTTTGCCGGACAGTTCGTGCAGTTTGGCGGCTGTCTGGCTGATGTCCGCCAGAAAGCTGTCCAGCGCTTCCTGCGAAATGGCGGGGTTGTGACGCAGGGCTTCCAGCACGTGTTTCTGCCGTTCCAGTTCCTGCAGCAGGTCGCTTTTCAGGTCAGCACGGCAGGAAACTTCGAGAATTTCAAACAGGGAAAGCAGGGCGGCGTGGTGGTCCAGTGTCTCCGCCTGGGAGGCAAAGAATTCCGCTTTGGCGAACAAATCCTCAAGCCGCAATAAAGTGCGAACCCGTTCGTTAAGAGGATAGTCGTAGCTAATCATGTAACTGGACAGCCTTTGTGATGCGGGCTAAAAAAACCTTGCGGTTGCGCTTGACGCGGGCGAAAAATTGGCACAATTCTGACGGAAAATCATGAGTTTGACAAACATATTTTAAGCAGTTTGGTGGTTTGGCCGAAGTGGCGGGCTTGCCGTCTCGGGGTGATGGGCATGACGACTGGAAATATATCGCAGGAATGTACCCATGCGATTGGTACATTCATACTACTTATTGAAATATATAGACATTTTATGTTTTATTAGTTTGCATCCCAAAAAAAAATCGGTATGCTAGGCGGCATCCGCTATGGGATAAAAAAGCTGAATGGAGGAGGATACGATGCGTCAACGCATTACCCTTTTAATGGGTGCACTTGTACTGGGCGTCAGCGTGGCGGCTCCGGCCTGGGCTGAAGAAAAAAAGGCCGAAGCAACAGCAGGCATGCCGGGTCAGGAGATTGCCTTTAGCAACAAACAAGGCAACTGTCTTGCCTGCCATGCCATGCCCGGCACCAAGGGTGAAATGGCCGGGTCGATTGCGCCGCCCCTGATTGCCATGAAGCTGCGCTGGCCGGATCGTGCCAAGTTGCGTGCTCAGATATGGGACGCTACCGTGGCAAACCCACATACTTCCATGCCGCCCATGGGCAAGCACAAGATCCTGAGCGAACAGGAAATCGATCAGGTCGTGGACTTTATTTACACTCTCTAACATCTAGTAAGGAGCTCCAAACATGAACCAGTTGCGTAGAACTTTTCTGAAAAGCACCGGCGCTGCCGGTACGGTCGCAGTGGCGATTGCAGCCGGTCTGCTCAAACCGGGCCAGGTGCTGGCTGCCGAGTGGAACAAAAATGCCTTTGAAGCCAAGAATATTGATGATGCCTTGAAGGGTATCCATGCCGCCGGCGCCGCAAAGAGCGCGGATATTCTGATCAAGGCGCCGGAAATTGCCGAAAACGGTGCCGTGGTGCCAGTGGAAGTGACCAGCAAGCTTGCCGGCACCACCGACATCGCGATATTTGTGGATCAGAACGTCAATCCGCTGATCGCCGATTTTACTTTCGCCAATGGTGCCGAGGGTTTTGTATCCACCCGCATCAAGATGGCCAAGACCTCCAACGTCACCGTGGTGGTGAAGGCGGGCGGAAAGTCTTACATGGCATCCAAGGAAGTGAAGGTCACGATCGGTGGCTGCGGCGGTTGATGCGGACCGCCGGTTTGCCCGTGATCGGCCAGCGCTACAGGCCTGGCGGCCACGTGATTAAACTGGCAACCGCGATCTGAATTACTGAATTACTAAATTTAAAAGGATATCAAAATGGCTGAAGCGATGAAAATCCGCGCCCAGATGAAGGGTGATACCGCAGACATCAAAGTGCTGATGAACCACATTATGGAAACTGGTTTGCGCAAGGACGCGAAGACCGGAAAAATGATTCCGGCACACCACATTCAATCCGTGAACGTCACTGTGGGCGGCAAGATGGTGCTCGACGCGCAGTGGGGCTACGCCGTGGCCAAGAACCCCTTCCTCGGCTTCAGGGTCAAGGGTGTCAAGGCCGGAGACATGGTGGTGATCAACTGGGTGGACAACACGGGCGACAAGCGTACGGACGAAGCGGCAATCAGCTAATTCAAGCTGCGGGCCGGGGGTTCCCGGCCTATCCCATCCGATGGAGGAATGGTATGAAAAGAATCGCATTGGCCTTGCTGGGCGCGGGCTTGGTGGTAAGCGCAACGGCGCAGGCCGGACCCGAAGATGACCGCAAGCAGATGATTGCCCATTTCAAGAGCAAGTTGCCTGGGGTCAAGCATCAGGATTACATTTATGGCGCGCTGGCGCTGGATAAAGACAGCAAGTCGCAATATGACAGCATTATGGAATTCCCTCCATTTGAAGGCGTGATTGAAGCCGGCAAGGAGATGTGGAACAAGCCGTTCAAGAATGGCAAGACCTTTGCCAGCTGTTTCCCGAATGGCGGAAAGAACGTGGCCGGGAACTACCCCCGTTTCGACGCATCCCTTAACAAGGTGGTGACGTTCGAGGCGGACATCAACCAGTGCCTCAAGGCCAACGGTGAAGCCGAGTTCAAATTCGCGGACGTGAATACCATGGGAATTCTGACTGCCTATGCGCGTACCTTGTCCGATGGCATGAAAATGAATGTCAAGGTTGAAGGCGCCGCGGCACAGGCCGCTTACGAGGATGGCAAGAATTTCTACTTTCAGCGCCGTGGCCAGTTGAATTTCTCCTGTGCTACCTGCCATGTGGATAATGCCGGCAACCGTATTCGCGCCGAAATATTATCCCCCACTCTGGGTCAAACCACTCACTGGCCGGTGTTTCGTGCCGGCGAGCGCCTGACGACGCTACAGGTGCGCTACAAGGGTTGCAACAGCCAGGTGCGCGCAACACCGTTCGAACCCGGCAGCGAAGAGTTCAACAACCTGGAATATTTCCTGTCCTATCTGGACAACGGTTTGCCGCTCAAGGCTTCCGTATTCCGCAAGTAATCGCAGTGGGCCGCGGCGCGTTCGTGCTGCGGCTTCTTTTTTGCCCGTCATCTCTGGGTATATAAAAAAATAGTATAAACAAAGGCATAGGAGCGTTGCATGTCCATGAACCGCCGCGAATTTCTGCAACTGCTGGCTGCAGCGAGTGCCACCGGATTTGCACTCAACAGCAAATTTGCACTGGCCTCGGCACAAGGCGGCCAGTTTTATGATGTGCCCAAATTCGGTAACGTCAGCCTGTTGCATTTCACCGATTGTCATGCGCAACTGACGCCGATTTATTTTCGCGAGCCGAACGTGAACATCGGCCTGGGCTCCAGTCTGGGCAGGGCGCCGCATCTGGTGGGTGAGAAACTGCTCAAGAATTTTGGTATCCGTCCCGGCACCTCCGAGGCGCATGCCTTTACCTATCTCGATTTCTCCGCTGCTGCTAAAACCTACGGCAAAGTCGGCGGCTTCGCGCATCTTTCCACCCTGGTGAAGAAGCTGCGCGCATCGCGCCCCGGCGCGCTGCTGCTGGACGGCGGCGATACCTGGCAGGGCTCGGCCACCTCGCTGTGGAGCAACGGCCAGGACATGGTCGATGCCTGCAAGCTGCTGGGCGTGGACGTGATGACCGGCCACTGGGAATTCACCCTCGGCGCCGAGCGGGTGAAGCAGATCGTGGACAACGATTTCAAGGGCAAGATTGATTTCGTGGCGCAGAACATCAAGACCACCGACTTCGGCGACCAGGTCTTCCAGCCCTACACCATGAAGGAAATCAACGGCGTGCCGGTGGCCATCATCGGCCAGTCCTTCCCCTACACGCCGATCGCCAACCCGCGCTGGATGGTGCCGGACTGGAGCTTCGGCATCCAGGACGAGAACATGCAGAAGGTCGTGGACGAAGTGCGTGCCAAGGGCGCCCAGGTGGTGGTGGTGCTGTCCCACAACGGCATGGACGTGGACCTGAAAATGGCCAGCCGCGTCACCGGCATCGACGCCATCATGGGCGGCCATACCCACGACGGCATCCCCGCGCCCTCCATCGTCAAGAACGCCAAGGGGCAGACCCTGGTGACCAACGCCGGCTCCAACAGCAAGTTCCTCGGCGTGCTGGATTTCGATGTAAAGAATGGCAAGGTGGTGGATTACCGCTACAAGCTGCTGCCAATATTCTCCAACCTGCTTGAGGCCGATCCGGCCATGACGGCGCTGATCAACAAGCACCGCGCGCCTTACGAAGCCAAACTGAACGAGAAACTGGCAGTCACCGAGGACCTGCTCTACCGCCGCGGCAACTTCAACGGCACATTCGACCAGCTGATCCTGGACGCGCTGATGGATGTGAAGGGCGCCGATGCGGCCTTCTCGCCCGGATTCCGCTGGGGCACCACGCTGCTGCCGGGCGAAGCCATTACCATGGAACGCCTGATGGACCAGACCGCCATCACCTATCCGGCCACCACCCTGACCGAAATGAGCGGCGAAACCATCAAGACCATCATGGAAGACGTGTGCGACAACCTCTTCAACGAGGACCCCTACTACCAGCAGGGCGGCGACATGGTGCGCGTGGGCGGTATCCAGTACACCTGTGATCCGCGCCAGAAAATCGGCAAGCGCATCAGCAACATGATGCTCAAGGGCAAGCCTGTCAGCCCGAATAAAACCTACAAAGTGGCTGGCTGGGCGCCAGTGGGCGAAGGCGTCACGGGCGAACCGGTCTGGGATGTGGTGTCAACGTGGCTGCGCGACAAGAAAGTGATCACGCCGCGCAAACTCAACATGCCCAAGCTGGTGGGCGTGAAGGGCAATCCCGGCATTGCCTGAACTCCTAACCCCTCCCGGCCTCCCCTTGTCAGGGGAGGAGCAGATCGGGGAGGGGCAATGGAGCCCTCCCCCCTGACAAGGGGGGATTGAGGGGGGTTGCGGTCATGGCATTATCTGCCGTTATTTATTCCCCGCAGCTTCTCTTCATTTTTGCGCGGCTACGCCCAGGCCTTCCACAGCAGCGAAACCCCGCTTCCCAGCAGCAAAGTGCCGATCAGCCTGAGCATCTGCTCGTTGGAAAGGCCAAGATGGATCTTGTGGCCCATTTTCAGGCCAAGGGCCATGATCGGCAGGGCGCCGAGGTAAGCCAGCAGCAGGCCGGGTTGCAGCAACAAGCCGGTGACGAGGAACATGATCAGGCGCACCCCGCCGTCGATCAGAAACAAGCCCGAGAACGTGGCGCGCAGCTCGACCTTGTCGCGCAGACGATGGGAAAGATAAATGATGAAAGGCGGCCCGCCGGTGCCGAACAGCGCGCCCACCGTGCCGCCGGTCAGCCCCGCGGGGATCGCCCACCATTGCGAAGCGGGTTTGTCGCCATGCAGATTGAGGAGGTTGCGCACCCCGAAGACCATCACGAACAGGCCCAGCCCGGTCAGTAAGGGCTCCATGGGCAGCTTGATCAAGAGTGCCACGCCCAGCCCGATTCCGATCAGGCTGAAGGGGAGCAGGGGGCGGATTTCCTTCCAGTTGACGTGCTGTTTGGCCTTGTGGCCCATCACCGCCGAAGCGGTGAAATCGAGCAGCAGAATGAACGGTACAACAAATTGCAAAGGCAGCAGGTGCGCCAGTAACGGTACCGCTATCAGACCCGAGCCAAAACCTGAAATACCGCGGATGAAATAGGCCAGCGAAAGTATCAGTAACGCGGCGATAAGTACGGTATTCGGTACATCGGGAAAAAATCCGCTCAGGATTTCGAGCCCCGCTCAATGGTAATGCCCAGGCGCTTGACGCCGCGAATGAGGCCGAGCTTGGTAATGCTGACCCTGATCCACGGGGTGCCGAATTCCTGCATCACGAGTTGCGCAATATGTTCCGCCAGCGCCTCTACCAGCAGAAAATGTTTCTCGGCCAGCACCTGCTGAATACGCTCCGCCACCTTGCCATAATCGATGGTGTCCGCCACATCGTCACTGATGCCGGCACGGCTGTGAGGCAGGCCGATTTCCAGGTCGAGCTGAATGGTCTGCGGCACTTCCCGTTCCCATGGGTAAACGCCGATAATGGTCTCGGCCCTGAATTCGCTAAGAAAAATGATGTCCATGGTATGTGGGCGCGCCCATTACGCGTGCGCCCTGTTTTGCCGTAAAATTCGAAGCTTGCGATTTTAAGTGATTTGTTATGCCCTCGATAGTTTTTGTTGTTGCCGCCTACCTGATCGGTTCGCTTTCCTTTGCCGTCATTGTCAGCAAGGCATTTGGCCTGGCCGACCCGCGCTCGTTTGGTTCGAAGAACCCGGGGGCTACCAACGTATTGCGCACCGGGAAAAAACTGGCCGCGGCGCTGACCTTGCTGGGCGATGCGGCCAAGGGCTGGCTGGCGGTATTCCTGGCATTCAAATTCGGCGCTGATTATGGTGTCGGGGAGGCAGGGATTGCCGCCGTGGCGCTGGCGGTGTTCGTGGGGCATGTGTACCCGGTATTTTTTGGCTTCCACGGCGGCAAGGGGGTTGCCACGGCGCTGGGCATCCTGCTGGCGCTCAATGTGTGGATGGGGCTGGCGGTGCTTGCTACCTGGCTGCTGGCGACTTACATGTGGCGGACTTCATCCCTCTCCGCGCTGATTGCAGCGGGTTTTGCGCCGCTCTATGGCATCACGATACTCGGGGCCAACAGTTATAGCCTGGCGGTCCTGCTGCTTTCGTTGCTGCTGGTGTGGCGCCACAAATCCAATATCCAGAACCTGTTGTCCGGCAAGGAAACCCGTCTGGGCGGGAAGCCGAAACCGGGTGATTCTCCGCCGGAGTAAAGGTACAGCCATGACCTGGTTCCAGAAAGAAATGGACTATGCGCGGGAAAACCTGGAGCAGGTTTCCCGCACTGCGATTGACCACGCCAGCGATAAGCTGGATGGCGTGGTACGAGAAGGCATTGCCCAGGCGAGCGGCGAAATGCGCGAAGTGGTGCTGGGCGCGAGCCGGGAGGTCGATGCCAAGCTCGACAAGATTTCAGCCGAACTGCACAGCCAGCGTCAGTTCACCAAGTCGGACGTGAGGGAAATGGTGGATTACGCGGCGGATCGCCTGGGCGTCGCCATGGACGAACGCACCCGTGTGATGAAGTCCGAAATCACCTCCCTGATTCAGGAAAAGGTCGAGTACCTCAAGCATGAAGTAGATGCGTTTTTTATTCAGCGTCAGCAGGACCTGGCGCGCGAGCGGCGCCGCCTGATCGCCAACGTGTTGATCGCGGTGACGGCCTCTCTGGCGATGGGCATTCTGTCGCTGATGTTTCACCGTGTCGGAGAAGGCCGCGTGGACATGCTGGGCATCTTCCGCATCGTGTTCGCCTCGCTTGGCGGCGGCTATCTGGTGTATCTGCTGGTCAACATGGTGATCAAGTACCGCCGCATGTCCGAGCACCGCAAGGATTTCGTCTTTCTCACCATGAAATACTGGGGCATCCTGCGGCCGGAGAGCTTGTTCAGCCACGCGCTGGTGGCGGTGGTTCTGCTCGTCTTTGGGGCGCTGCTGTTCTTCCCGGAATATCTCGGGCGCTGGCTGGGCAGCGAAACCCTGTTGCACTGGGCGGCACAGTTGAAGCGTTAGTTCGGCGTTTCCTGAAATGTAGGTCGGGTTTTAACCCGACACATACCGGGCTGAAGCCCGACCTACATCCAAATAACTAGCTCGGCGCTTCCAGCGTTTCCAGATCCCATCTTGGCTTGATGGGGAAGTTCATGGTGCGGCGGCCTTCATGCCGCAGACGCATCGCGCCGGCAAAGGCGATCATGGCGCCGTTGTCGGTGCAGAATTCCAGCTTGGGGTAAAACACCTCGAACCGCTTTTTGGCCGCGGCATGGCTGAGGCTGTCCCTGAGCTGTTTGTTGGCGCCCACGCCGCCCGCCACGACCAGGCGCGAAAGGCCGGTTTGCCTGAGTGCTGCAACGGCCTTTTTGGTCAGCACTTCCACGATGGCTTCCTGGAAGGCCAGGCAAATATCGGCGCGGGTCTGTTCATCAAGTTTCCCGTCCATCGTCTGTTGCCTGGCCAGGGTCAGGACTGCGGTCTTGAGGCCGCTGAAGCTGAAGTTCAGGTCGCCACTCTTGAGCATCGGGCGCGGCAGGGTGAAGCGCCCCGGCGTGCCCTGCAGCGCCAGCTTCGATAGCGCAGGGCCGCCCGGATAACCCAGTCCCAGCAGCTTGGCGGTCTTGTCGAAGGCTTCGCCAGCGGCATCGTCGAGCGTGTCGCCCAGGGTGGCATACTGGCCGATGCCGGTCACTTCCATCAGCTGCGAGTGGCCGCCGGAGACCAGCAGGGCAATAAAGGGAAATTCGGGTGGATTCTCCTCCAGCAGCGGGGCCAGCAGGTGCCCTTCGAGATGATGCACGCCGACGGTCGGCACCTTGAGCGCGAAAGCCAGCGCGGCGGCAATGCTCGCGCCCACCAGCAGCGCGCCGGCTAGCCCCGGTCCTTCGGTGTAGGCGATGCCCTCGATGTCCTGCAGGGTGCAGCCGGCTTCGGTCAGCACCTGGCGGGTGAGCGGCAGCACGCGGCGGATATGGTCGCGCGAGGCCAGTTCCGGCACCACGCCGCCGTATTCGGCATGCATCGCCACCTGGGAATGCAGGGCGTGGGCGAGCAGGCCGCGTTCGGTGTGGTAGAGCGCGACGCCGGTTTCGTCGCAGGAGGATTCGATGCCGAGGACTAGCATGGGGCGGATTATCCTGAAAACTTACTTAGCCACAGAGAACACAGAGTTCACAGAGAAAAAACCAGAGATTGGCGGGGCGTCGCCTGTCGCGCCGATAAGGACTCTCTGTGTTCTCTGTGGCGGTTTTTAGGCTTGTGATTATACGCAATCCACAATCTTGAGGGTGCGGGCAATCAGCAGGTCGATTTCAGCTTCGCTGATGATATAGGGCGGCATGAAATACACCGTGTTGCCCATGGGGCGCAGCAGCAATTCGTGTTGCAGCGCCTGCTGGTAGAAAGCGCGCGAAAAGTGCGGCGTGCCGCTCTCGACTTCAAACGCCCAGATCATGCCGGTGTGGCGGAAATTCTTTACCCTGGGGTGGTCGCGCAGCGGTTGTGCCGCCTGGGTCAGGTAAGCGGCCCTGGCGCGGTTGGCCTCGATCACGCCATCCTGCTCGAAAATGTCCAGCGTCGCCAGCGCGGCGCGGCAGGCCAGCGCGTTGCCGGTGTAGGAATGGGAATGCAGGAAGCCTTTTGCGGTTTCGTCGTGATAAAAGGCCTGAAACACAGTATCCGTCGTCAGCACGGCAGAGAGCGGCAGGTAGCCGCCGCTGATACCTTTCGACAGGCACATGAAATCGGGCCGGATGCCGGCTTGTTCGCAGGCGAACATTGTTCCGGTGCGGCAAGAAGCGCTGTCCCCGGACTCGGCGGGCGCGGAGCGCCGGGTGCGGGAAGGGGACGCGGTTTCGGCATGCGTATCTGCCGATGAAGGCACGTTGGCTTGCTCAAAGGCGAACATTGTTCCGGTGCGGCAAGAAACGCTGTCCCCGGACTCGGCGGGCGCGGAGCGCCGGGTGCGGGAAGGGGACGCGGTTTCGGTATGCGTATCTGCCGATGAAGGCACGTTGGCTTGCTCAAAGGCGAACATTGTTCCGGTGCGGCAAGAAACGCTGTCCCCGGACTCGGTGGGCGCGGAGCGCCGGGTGCGGGAAGGGGACGCGGTTTCGGCATGCGTATCTGCCGATGAAGGCACATTGGCTTGCTCAAAGGCGAACATTGTTCCGGTGCGGCCGAAACCCACGGCGATTTCGTCGGCGATCAGGTGGACCTGGAACTCGTCGCAGATTGCCCGCGCCTGGCGCAGATATTCGGCGTCGTACATGCCCATTCCCGCCGCACCCTGCACCAGCGGTTCGATGATGAAGGCAGCCGTTTCGGCATGGTGCTGTTCGAGGTGGGTGCGCAGGTGGCCGGCGCAGCGGATGGCATAATCCCGGGGCGATTCCCCGGTTTCGGCGTGGCGCCAGTCCGGCGTTGGCACCTGGGTGCTCTGGCGCAGCAGCGGGGCGTAAGTGTCCTTGAACAGCGCGACATCCGTCACCGAAAGCGCGCCAATCGTTTCCCCGTGGTAACTGTTCTGCAAGCTGATGAAGCGGGTCTTTTCCGGCTGACCGCTGTTGCGCCAGTAATGGAAGCTCATCTTCAGCGCAATCTCGGTCGCCGAAGCGCCATCCGAGCCGTAAAAGCAGTGCCCCAGGCCGGTCAGAGTCGACAGGCGTTCCGAAAGCTGGATCACCGGCTCATGCGTGAAGCCAGCCAGGATGACATGCTCCAGCCGGTCGAGCTGGTCCTTGAGCGCTGCATTGATGCGCGGGTTGCAGTGGCCGAACAGGTTGACCCACCACGAGCTGATGGCGTCGAGATAGCGCCCGCCCTCGAAATCATACAGCCACATGCCCTCGCCCCGGGCGATGGGAATGAGCGGTAGCGTCTCGAACTGTTTCATCTGGCTGCACGGGTGCCAGACCGAATGCAGGCTGCGCTGCAGGTAATCCGTATTTTTCATTTTATCCTGGGAAAAACAGTTGAACCGCAAGGAGCGCAATGAAACGCGAAGGAGTTCAAAAGCGTTTCCCCGGTTTTTCGTCTTCCAAGAGGTGGGTTTCATGCTACCAGTTTTTCCTCATTCGGAGCACTGACCCAGTCATTCAAGAGCTGAGCTGGCGACTTGTAGCCGAGGGTCGAATGCAACCGTTTCCGGTTGTAGGAAGCCTCGATGTACTCGAAGCTGGCCACCGTCTCTCGGTACGCGTCGTCTCTCGCATCAGGCGCTCCTAAATACTCGTGGCAGCATAAATCTGTCGCAATGAGTGTTCAACGATATGATTTAAACTACAATAAGAAAATGATCAGTACACTCAATATCCTACAAAGCAAAAGGGCCGAAATCCTGGCGCTTGCTGCCAAGCACGGGGCAAGCAATGTCCGCCTGTTCGGCTCAGTTGTTCGCGGTGAAGACCGGGAAGACAGCGACGTGGATTTTCTGGTGGACATGCAGGAAACACGCAGCCTGTTCGACTTGATCGGCCTGCAGCAGGACATCGAGAAGGCCATCGGCAGGAAAGTGGACGTGCTCACCCCCAACGGCATCAATCGCTACCTAAAGGATCGCATCCTCCACGAGGCTGCACCTCTGTGACCAAAGACCGCTCCGTCTATATCCGCCACATTTACGATTGCATCGGCTGGATCAATGAATACGTGCAGGCAGGCAAGGAAGCCTTCTTTCAAGACCGCAAAACCCAAGACGCCGTTATCCGCAACCTCGAAGTCATCGGCCAAGCCGTCAAGGATTTGGGAACCGATAGCCTGACGGCCTCACACCCCGAAACACCCTGGCCGCAAATCGCCGCTACCAGGAACTTTCTGGCACACCAATATCTAGGCGTCGATTTGACACTCATCTGGAACATCGTCGAACAGAATTTACCGCAAATGGAACAGAAAATCATCGCAATCGCCAAAGATGAGGGGATCAACTTATTTGCGCCAGACACTCCAGAATCTTTGTGATTTTACATAAAACTGGTACTTCATCAAAAGGTGACGTTGCGTGGTTTTTGGGTGAATCCAAGCCGGTCAGAGAGCATTGCG
Source organism: Sulfuricella sp. (assembly GCA_041651995.1). Classification (NCBI taxonomy): domain Bacteria; kingdom Pseudomonadati; phylum Pseudomonadota; class Betaproteobacteria; order Nitrosomonadales; family Sulfuricellaceae; genus Sulfuricella; species Sulfuricella sp. The sequence goes on from JBAZID010000011.1 coordinate 16,084, forward strand.
CCATGAACGGTCGATCAAGGCTGCCGCAGGGAATGACCGCTCCTCGGCCATTGCTGCCGGTGGCATCCAGATGCACCAGAGTGATCGCATGGTGTCGGTCTGTCGATGATTGTCCTTTGAGTCTGTCTGCTTTCGGGTGGCGAAATCCAGGCTACATTTCTAAATTGATTTGTCACGCCGACTGCCGAAAAAACAACGGCTTAGAGCTAATTCGCTAGGCCGTTTTCTTTTAATGTGGGTAGAATGCCCTTCACTCTCCGCGCACCAAATCATATGAGCCTTGCCATGTGCCGAAAATTTGTTTTGCTTTTGCTGCCCTTGCTGCTGCCCTTGAATAGTGAAGCTCGTGAGTCGCAAACATGCGCCACTACGATCAGTGAATTGAGAGTTATGCTTTCCGATCAGGCTTTCCCCCTGAAATGGGAAGAGACCTCGATGGATGATGGGAAGCCCCTGGTGGTTTCAATCCGTGAAAACAAGGGAAATCTCCTTCTTGAATTCATCAAAACCAGAGAAGGCCTTTGGGCGGAGAGCACGGGGGTCATTTGCAAAACAGGAACGGATATCGAAACCCGTTTCAGCGGAAAGGATATTCGCTTGGGGCCGGCGGCCAACTGGGTTTTGCGCTATGCGCTAGGCAACGGTGGAAAATTCACCCTGACAAGGATCGGCTCTGATCAGCTGAAAATAGCGACCAGTGGCTGGAGTGGGGTTTTTTCTCCTGAAGCGAAGTAGTTTGTTTTATTGCAGTGCTCCAACTGACCCCTGTTAAGGAGCCACTGAACAAGTGGTCATTGCCTCAGGGGGATTCCGACATTTGAGCGCAAGGCAGTCATTGATGTTAATAAAACCAAGCATTAAAACCATCACGGTCAAGAGTCTGGTCAATGTGCTGTCGGTTCTGGCGCTGGTATTGCTGCTGATCACAGGACTTAATTTCCGTTCTCTCTCTACTCAAGCCATCGAAAACCAGGCGCTGGCGCATGCCGAACTGGTCAAGGCCGGTCTGACCGCCCACATGAAGGCGGGCATTATGGACCGGCGAGATTACTATCTGGACGAGATCAAGGACCTGCTCCATGTTAATACCCTGAACATTATTCGTGGAGATGTGGTTACGAGGCAGTTTGGTCCGGGAAAGGCCCAGGAGCAGGTCGCGGATGGCATCGCCAAACAGGCTTTTGATACCAAACAACCGGTATTTATCCTTAATGAGTTTTCGCTCCAGCCAACTGCCCGCGTCATCGTGCCCTACATCGCATCGCAACAGGGAGGGCTCAACTGCCTCACCTGCCATAATGTTGCCGAGGGTACAGTGCTTGGCGGGATAGATATTGAGCTTGATGTCAAAGAGTATCGAAATCATGCTTTATGGGTAATGGTGGGTTTGCTGGCGCTATCCATAGTGGCTTTTGCGCTGGTCTTCGTGAACACTGCCCGCACCATCCGGAATCATGTTCAGCAGCCGCTGGAGACGCTTATTGATAACGCCAAGACTGCTTACATGCAGCATCAGCCGGTGAGTCCGGATCAATTCGATAGCCGCGAGTTTTCCAATGTCGCCGATGAGATTAACCTCTTCAATACAGAGATTATTGCCCATCAGGACATGCTGCAAAAAAAGAATGAGGAACTGCTCGCCCTCAATGACGAAATCGAAAGCACGCTGCGGGAGACCATCTACACCATGGGCGTGATCGAAGAGAAACGATCCCATGAGACCGCCAATCATACCCGGCGCGTTTCGCTCTACAGCCAGCTATTGGCGCAGAAGGCGGAGTTGACGCCGAGAGAGGTGGAGTTGATCGCCGCAGCGTCACCTCTGCATGATATTGGCAAACTCGGGATTCCCGATGATGTATTGATGAAGCCCGGGCGCTTCACCGAAGAAGAGCGGAATATCATGATGAACCACCCCGCCATCGGTTACGCCATGTTGAAGCACTCGCAGCGCGACACGCTGGTCGCGGCCGGCATTATTGCCCACCAGCATCAGGAGAAGTGGGATGGTACCGGCTATCCGCAGGGATTGGCCGGTGAAAATATCCATGTCTTTGGCCGCATCGTGGCGCTGGCCGACGTCTTTGATGCGCTTTATTCGCCACGCGTTTATAAGGAAGCATGGTCAGCCGAGAAAGTGGTTGACTGGTTTGGCGAACAGCGCGGCATACATTTTGATCCACGGCTGGTAGATATATTCCTCGCCAATATCGATGAGTTTGTGGCGATTTACAACCGGTACCCGGCAGATAAAGAAACCGAAATGTAATTCAAGCAGGTGCCCTGTTCGGCCGCCCTGCGCGCCGCTGTCACGTTTTTCTCCCCCCCCAATTAAACTGATGGTTAACTATTCTTCATCCGCAATGGATAAATAGAGCGCTATATTCCAGACACGTGGTTGGGTTTTACCCAGTGCAATAACGCCCGCGCCCAAAGCTTTTTTTAACGTAAAAACGGCATTTCACCGCAAGACCGCGAAGGTTCGCAAGGAACCCAGAGCTGTTGCCTCCAATGCGCCGGAATGCCTTTACTGTGCAGCTGGCTGCGCAATTTCGCATTAACCCGATATCCCGTTGATCACCGGCTGTTTGATTCAACAACCAGGACGGCTTGGCGGCACTTATCGGGACGCAAATTTCAAGAAGGAATAAATCATGTTTAAAACTTTTATGCACGCTACGGCCAAAAACAATTTCAACGAAATTGACAATCAGGCTGCGGAACCTCCCAAGGCGCCGCTGGAAATCAAGCCAGAGACTCCGGCGCCCCCCAAAAAACCGGCACCGGGTGAAGAAGGCAATAAACTGATCGTGGGTCCGAATATCAAGCTTAAAGGCCTGGAAATTACCGATTGCGAAATTCTGGTGGTTGAAGGCAGCGTCGAGGCATCCATGAACAGCCGTGACATTCGCATCGCTGAAGGCGGGGTGTTCTCGGGCAAGGCTGAAATAGAGGTGGCAGAAATAAGGGGGCTGTTCGAGGGAGAGTTGACCGCAAGCAAGAAATTGGTAATTTATGCTTCAGGAAGGGTTATCGGAAAAATTCGCTACGGCGCATTAACCATAGAAGAAGGCGGTGTTCTTTCGGGTGATGTGGCCGCGATAATCAGGGATGCGCAAAATGCCAAAACGATGCCCATTGCCGAGCCGCTGAAAGCGCTGCCAAGTCAGGCAGAAACGCACGAATTCAAGCATGTCCCCGCATCCCCTGTTCTGGGCCGTACCCCACTGGGCGGCCGGAGAAACTGACCACCAGATTGCTGGTCTGGGGGGGCAGGGTAGAGCCTGGAATTATCCTAGAAACCTCAGTTCGATAACCACGGAGGGCACGGAGAAAGGCAGTTTGCGGTCATTTAAGGCCTCACCCAACGGGTGATTGCCAAACATCATGCAATCTGTTGTTTTTACTCCGTGTTCTCCGTGAACTCCGTGGTTAACTGCTTTTTAATAGGATTATTTGCTTGAGTGCTGCTCCAGCAGTTCCTGCGCATCCCCGGCGCTGAGGAATTTCCACGGCAGGGGGAGCAGGCCGGGCACGCGTTCCATATAGCGCCGGTAAATGTCCCCGTGGTAGATCAGCAGTTTTTTCTCCTCCAGCCTGGAGCCAATGATGAAGTAAAGCGTGATCATTGCGCCGGACAACAGCAGCGAAGCATTCATGTCGCGCGTCCAGACCAGAACCAGCCCGAAGAAATACCAGGGGTGGCGGACGAAGCGGTGGAAAGGGGAGAGATGGAAATGCTCCTGGTCTTCCACGTTCCGCGTGTGCGAGCGTAACTGGCGCAGGCCCAGAAACTCCTGGGTATCGTAATATTTCAGTGAGCGGACAAAACCCAGGCAGGCCAGAAGCGCGAGCCCATTCGCCAGCCATGCCTCGGCCCCTTGCCACTGCCATAGCATCGGGCCAGGATGCTGAAACATGTGCCACAGGATCGGCAACAGCAGCAGCACGGACAGGCCATTGAATGCCAACCGGTAAATCGGCATCAGTGCAGGGCGAACGGCGGCTACACGGCGTTTTGCCCCGAGCGAGGCCAAAACGGAATGCAGGACAAAATAAGCCAGCCAGTAACACAGCAGCAGCGCCAGTTCGTGCCAGGCAGAATCAGTCATGCTTTTCTCCCGCAATTGAACTAGATCTATTCCAGCTTTTCCGCGAAAGAGCCGACGCAACGAGAAAGGGGTCAGGAAAGTCCTGACCCCTTGGTGATTTGGTGGGCGATACTGGGTTCGAACCAGTGACCCCTGCCGTGTGAAGGCAGTGCTCTACCGCTGAGCTAACCGCCCAAAATGGACCATGGAATGGTCCACCGAGGGCGCAAATTATGCCTTTTATACATAAAGGCGTCAAATAATCGGGCGTCTGTTTCAGCAGCATCGCCGGACTCCGCTCCATTTTCTTTCCTGCTCGCGCTGAAAAAATTCTTTCCGGTTTAACGCCGGTTCGTCTGGGTGGGCTTGGGCGTGATGGGCAAGGTAACGCTCATAAGCATCGTCGCCGCTCAGCCGCCGCAGTGTCGGCCAGAATTTACGCCACATCAGTCGCGCACCCAGTTTTCCACCAGACGGCTGGGCTCATGTGAAGATTCGGTGGAGGGGGGCACCGGCTTGCCCCGCAGATGCCGGCCGCAGACGCGCAGCATGTCGAAGATGATGACCCATAGCAGGATGACGAAGAATAGCGTCAGCCAGGCGTCGAGTTGCTGGTTGAAGATAAGCTGGGGTGCGACGGCGGCTTTCTCCGGCGGCAGTTTGCCGGATGCCAGTTTGGCTGCAAGGTCGTTGGCTGCGGCAAAGAAGCCGATGCGCACGTCAGCGCTGGTGAGCTTTTCCCATGCGGCGCTGCTGGTGATGATGGCGAGCCAGGTGAGGGGAATGCCGGTGACCCAGGCGAAGCGGAGTTTGCCGGATTTGACCAGGATGCCGGTGCCCACCGACAGGGCGATGGCCGCCAGCATCTGGTTGGAGATGCCAAACAGCGGCCACAGGATGTTGACGCCGCCGTTGGGGTCGATCACGCCGATATAGAGGAAATAGCCCCAGGCGGCAACGATGACGGCGGAGCTGAGAATCACCGAGGGATACCACGAAGTCTGGCCCAGGCGCGGCCACAGGTTGCCGAGGAAATCCTGCAGCATGAAGCGCCCGACACGCGTGCCGGCATCCAGCGTGGTGAGGATGAACACCGCCTCGAACATGATGGCAAAGTGGTACCACATGGCGAGCATACCCTGCCCGAAGGCGCTGCCGAAAATACTGGCCATGCCGACCGCCAGCGAGGGCGCGCCGCCGGTGCGGGCGAACAGGGTGGTTTCGCCCATGTCGCGCGCCAGCTGTTCCATCTGTGCCACGCTGACCGGATAGCCCCAGGAGGAGATGGTGGCGACGGCTTCGGCGGCCGTCTTGCCGACCACGCCCGCCGGGCTGTTGATGGCGAAGAATACGCCGGGGTCGAGCACGGTCGCGGCGATCATGGCCATGATGGCGACGAAGGATTCGAGCAGCATGCCGCCATAGCCGATCATGCGGATATCTTTTTCATTGGCCAGCAGCTTGGGTGTGGTGCCGGAAGCCACCAGAGAATGGAAGCCGGAAACCGCGCCGCAGGCGATGGTAATGAACACGAAGGGGAACACGCTGCCGCCGAAGATCGGGCCGCTGCCGTCGATGAACTGGGTCACGGCGGGCATCCTGATTTCCGGCTGCATGACGATGATGGCGATGGCCAGCAGCAGAATGGTACCCAGTTTCATGAAGGTGGAAAGATAGTCACGCGGCGCCAGCAGCATCCATACCGGCAGGATGGCAGCGAGAAAACCGTAGCCGATGACGAACCAGGCCAGGGTCAGGCCGGGGTGATCGAAGAGCGGGCGCAGTACAGGGTTGCCGTCGATCCATCCCCCTCCGGCCACGGCCAGCAGGAGCAGGACGAGCCCGAGAAGCGAACCTTCCAGCACCCGGCCGGGGCGGATGCTGCGCATGTAAAGGCCGACCAGCATGGCGATGGGGATGGTGGCGGCCACGGTGGAAGTGGCCCAGGGGCTGTGTTTCATGGCGTTGACCACCACCAGCCCGAGCACGGCGATGAGGATGATCATGATCATCAGGGTGCCCACCAGCGCCGCGATGCCGCCGATGGGGCCGAGTTCGTCGCGGGCCATCTGGCCCAGGCTGCGGCCATTGCGCCGGGTGGAGAAGAACAGCGTGGTCATGTCCTGCACGCAGCCGCCCAGCACCGCGCCGATGAGAATCCACAGGGTGCCGGGCAGGTAGCCGAACTGCGCCGCGAGGGTGGGGCCGATCAGCGGGCCGGGGCCGGCGATGGCGGCAAAGTGGTGGCCGAACACGATCCAGCGGTTGGTGGGAACGAAATCGCGCCCGTCGTCGAAGCGTTCCGCCGGGGTGGCGCGGGTTTCGTCCAGGGTGAGGACGGTGGCGGCAATCCAGGCGGCGTAGAAGCGGTAAGCCAGGGCAAAGACGCAGGCGGCGGCGGTGATCAGCCAGATGGCGTTGATCGATTCGCCGCGGTTAAGGGCGATGCCGCTCAGGGCAAAGGCGCCCAGAATGGCGACCAGCAGCCATCCCAGAGCGCGCACGGCAATATTGTTCATGCGGACAGTTTCCGGAACCAGACCAGGCGAATGATAGCAATAGCGTGGGCAACTTGGGAGCGCGTTGAGGGGGCGATCCATAGTAAAATCCGGAGAAACTGGGAAGGTAAGGAGTTTGCATGGCTATGGATTTGCGCCGCTGGTTCGGTATGGGGGGCGTGCCGCCCCACGACAATCCACGCGCCTACGTCTGGGAGCATCGCCTGCACTGGATCATGGTGGTCGTCGCGCTGCTCGCCTTGCCAGCCTTTTATCTGGAGGTGCTGCAAAGCAATGCGCCCCTGCAACACATCGGCTGGGAACTGGACATGTTCATTTTCCTGGCCTTCAGCCTTGAAACGACATGGATGCTGTACCTGTGCCATGACTAGCTGGCTTATCTGAAATACAACTGGCTCAATGCCCTGATTATCGGCGCCTCAGGACTTGGCCTGGCCGGCCTGCCCAGCGATTGGCTGCCGCTGGTGCGTCTGTTGCGAATTGCCTACGTGGCCCTGGTCGTGGCGCGTCTGCTGACATCCGTGCGCACCCTGCTCTCCACCAACGCCATTCCCTACGCGTTTATCCTCGGCATTATCGCCCTGACCGTCGCTGGTGCAGGATTCTACTGGCTGGAGCCGACGATACACAGCTTCGGCGAAGGCTTGTGGCTGGCCTTCATTACCGGCGCGACCGTGGGTTATGGAGATTTTGTTCCGACTTCCACACCCGCGCGCTTTTTGGCCGTAATCATGGTGATCGTCGGGTTTTCCGTGCTTTCTCTGGTCACCGCGAGCATTTCCGCCTTTTTCGTGGGCGAGGATGAAAAAAAGCTGCGCCACGAAATGCATCACGATATACAGGAACTGCGCAGGGAGATCGGGATGTTGCGCTCGGAGCTACAGTCGGGTGGCGCGGTTCAGGGCGCGACAAAAAAAGAAGCTGACTGAACGACGTTTGTGTATCACCCCCTACATTGACTGGTGCGGCCAATTGGAGTCCCACCAATGACGCCAACCCTGTGCTCAAGCGGGGTTGCGCAAAAGCGCGCCCCATACGTTCGACATAGAGTAGCGATGCGAGCTAGAATTGCCTCGTTAGTTTTGAATGGAGTCCAGATCATGAACACGCCACTCTTGCAGCAAGCTCGTGTGCTCGACATCGACGAGCAGATCGAACTGGCTGAAGCCATCTGGGACGGTATCGTTAGTCGTGGTGCCGCGCCATCGTTGACCGAAGCGCAGAAAACGGAACTTGACCGACGCCTCGCAGATCACCTGGCAAATCCAAACGATGTGGTTTCCTGGGGCGAAGTAAAAGCAGCCGCTCTTGCCAAAATCAGGCAATGAGCCTGCCCGTCACTTTTCATCGTGCCGCCAGTGCAGAGTTCATCGAAGCAAGTGCGTGGTATGAGACCAAACGAGTTGGCCTTGCTCTTGACTTCATGACCGAGATTGACCGTTGCGTGTCGCTGGCATCTGAACACCCTCTCCAGTTTGCCGTTGTTCGTGAGGACATTCGGCGTGTTGTCGCCAATCATTTTCCGTACAGCGTTTATTTTCGTGCGGAGGAAAGCCGCATCGTTGTCTTGGCGGTATTTCATGGCAACAGAGACCCCTCCATTTGGCAAACCAGAACTATCCGAACTGCTGGCGAAGGAAGTGACAGAGCATAATTCATCGTCACGGCCCCAGTGAACCATCTGTTTCATCGGGCGTTTGCCGTAATTGGATAAACCCTTGTCGGTCATGCTAAAATTCCCGTTTTTTCCAAAGCCGAGTGAAAGGCCACCATGTTCAGCGCAAAAAATACCCTTGCAAAGGATGATCCCGATCTGTGGAAGGCGATCGAGCAGGAACGCCAGCGCCAGGAAGACCACATCGAACTGATTGCCTCCGAAAACTACACCAGCCCGGCGGTGATGGAAGCACAGGGCTCGGTGCTGACCAACAAGTACGCCGAGGGTTACCCCGGCAAGCGCTACTACGGCGGTTGCGAGTATGTCGACATTGCCGAGCAGCTTGCGATTGATCGCGTCAAGAAACTGTTCGGCGCCGAGGCAGCCAACGTGCAGCCCAACTCCGGCTCCCAGGCTAATCAGGCCGTATTCATGGCTTTCCTCAAACCCGGCGACACCATCATGGGCATGAGCCTGGCCGAGGGCGGTCACCTTACCCACGGCATGGCGCTCAACATGAGCGGCAAGTGGTTCAATGTCGTCGCCTATGGCATGAACGAAAAGGAAGAAATCGACTACGACCGCATGGAAGCGCTGGCGCATGAGCACAAGCCGAAACTGATCATCGCCGGCGCATCGGCTTATTCACTGAAGATCGACTTCGAACGTTTCGCCAAGGTGGCCAAGACTGTTGGTGCAATTTTCATGGTGGATATGGCGCACTATGCAGGGCTGATCGCCGCCGGCGTTTACCCCAACCCGGTGCCGCATGCCGACGTGGTCACTTCCACCACCCACAAGACACTGCGGGGCCCGAGGGGCGGCATTATCCTGATGAAGGCGGAGCACGAAAAAGCCATCAACTCGGCCATTTTCCCCGGCTTGCAGGGCGGGCCGCTGATGCACGTCATCGCCGGCAAGGCGGTGGCTTTCCGCGAGGCCATGGGCAAGGACTTCAAGCATTACCAGGAGCAGGTGCTCGCCAATGCGCTGGTGATGTGCAAGGTGCTTACCGAACGTGGCTTGCGCATCATCTCGGGCCGCACCGAGTCCCATGTTTTCCTGGTCGATCTGCGTGCCATGAAGCTGACTGGCAAGGAAGCCGAAGCTGCGCTGGGCAAGGCACACATCACGGTAAACAAGAATGCCATCCCCAACGACCCGGAAAAACCTTTCGTCACCAGCGGCATCCGCCTCGGCACCCCGGCCATGACCACGCGCGGCTTCAGGGAGATCGAAGCCGAGCATCTGGCCAATCTGATCGCCGATGTGCTGGCCGCCCCCACCGATGAAGCCGTGCTGTCACGCGTGGCCAGCGAAGCCAAGGCGATGTGCGCGAAGTTTCCGGTGTATGGCGCTTGACGAGATAGGCGTGGGGTGTGAGGAGGCTGGGGTTTACTCCTCACTCCTCACCCCTCACTCCTCACCCGCTCAATGAAATGCCCCTTCTGCGGCGAAGCCGATACCCAGGTCATTGATTCGCGCATCAGCGAGGAAGGCGTCAGCGTGCGCCGCCGCCGTCGTTGCACGAGCTGCGAGAAGCGTTTTACCACCTACGAAACAGCGGAGCTCAGGATGCCGGCGGTGGTGAAGCAGAATGGCAGCCGCGAGGAGTTCAGCCGCGAGAAGATCCGCACCAGCTTCATGCGCGCCCTCAACAAGCGTCCGGTTTCCACCAGTCTGGTGGATGGTGCCATCCAGCATATCGAGCAGAAAATGCTCAGCCTGGGTGAGCGCGAAATCCCTTCCCTGAAGGTGGGTGAAATGGTGATGAACGAACTGCGCAAGCTCGACAAGGTGGCCTATATCCGCTTTGCCTCGGTGTATCGCAGCTTCGAGGACGTGGACGACTTCCGCGACGTGATCAAGGACCTGGACAAATAGCTTCCGTGTTTTCCGCCGCCGACCATGCTTATATGGCCCAGTCACTGCAGTTGGCGCAGCAGGGGCTTTACACCACCACGCCCAATCCGCGCGTGGGATGCGTGATCGTGCAAGGCGGCAAGGTAGTGGGGGAAGGCTGGCACGAGCGCGCGGGCGAGCCGCACGCCGAAGTCCATGCCCTGAAACGGGCCGGAGAAGCCGCGCGGGGCGCGACGGTGTATGTCACGCTTGAGCCGTGCAGCCATTACGGCCGTACCCCGCCCTGCGCGGAGGCGCTGATCAGGGCGGGCGCGGGACGGGTGGTGGTGGCGATGCGCGACCCCAACCCCATGGTGTCCGGGCAGGGCATCGCCATGCTGGAACTGGCGGGGATTCCCACCGCCTGCGGGCTGCTGGAAAACGAGGCGCGCGAACTGAATGCCGGTTTCATCTCGCGCATGGAGCGTGGCCGGCCCTGGCTGCGGCTCAAGGTGGCCGCCACGCTGGACGGCAAGACGGCGCTGAATAACGGCGTCAGCCAATGGATCACCGGGCCGGATGCGCGGCGCGATGCGCACCGCCTGCGCGCCCGTTCCTGCGCCATGCTGACCGGGATCGGCACGGTGCTGGCGGACGACCCCGCGCTCAATGTGCGCGAGGTCGAGACTTCGCGCCAGCCGCTCAAGGTGGTGGTGGACGCCGGACTGCGCATGCCGCCGAACGCGAAGATTTTGCAGGGCGCGAAAACGCTGGTCGTGACCGGTTGCGCAGACGAGGCTCTGATCCGGCCCTTGCAGGATGCCGGCGCCGAGGTGCTGGTGCTGCCGGCGCAGCAGGGCCGGATCGACCTGGTGCAACTGCTGCGCGAACTGGGCAGGCGGGGCTGCAACGAAGTGACTGCGGAAGCGGGCAAGGGGCTCAACGGTGCGCTGCTGCAGGCCGGTGTGGTGGATGAGCTGGTGATGTATCTGGCGCCCATGCTGTTTGGCGACAAGGCACAGGGCATGTTCGGCCTGCCGGAAATCGGGGCGATGGAGCAGCGCCTGGAACTGGACCTCAGGGATGTACGCATGCTCGGGTGCGATATGCGCGTTACGGCGCGTTTGACGGCCAAGGCCGTTCCCCTCTCTCCTAACTCTCTCCCAGAGGGAGAGAGGGACGCTGTATCGCTGCGCGAGTTTTATTAAGGAAAAATCATAATGTTTACCGGCATCATTCAGGCGGTGGGGAAAATCACCGCCATCGAACCCTTGCAGCAGGGCGTGCGCCTCTCCATCGACGCGGGCGGCCTGGATATGAGCGACGTGGCGCTGGGCGACAGCATCGCAGCCAACGGTGTATGCCTGACGGTGATCGAGAAAACCGCCAATGGCTACCAGGTCGATGTCTCGCGCGAAACGCTGAACTGCACCGCAGGGCTGGGCGAGCCCGGCGAAGTCAACCTGGAAAAGGCGCTGCGCCTGTCCGACCGGCTGGGCGGGCACCTGGTGAGCGGCCACGTGGATGGCGTGGGCGAAGTGGTGAAGTTCGCGCCAGTGGGCGAGTCGCACGAACTGGTGATCCGCGCCCCCAAAGCCCTGGCACGCTATATCGCCCACAAGGGCTCGATCACGGTCAACGGGGTGAGCCTGACGGTCAACTGGGTGAAAGACGAGGACTTCAGCATCAACCTGATTCCCCACACCATTCAAGCCACCAATTTCAAACATCTGCGCGCCGGCAAACCGGTCAACCTGGAAGTCGACCTGGTGGCGCGCTATCTGGAACGCATGCTGAGTTACGGCAAGGACGAATAAACCTGGAAAAATCAGTTAACCACGGGGCACACAGGGTACACAGGGTAAAATCGAGGACTATGAAGTATTGGGTAAATATTCGTTATGAGAACGGATTCCCAGGCTCAAACGCTCTTGCCTTCCCCGTGATCCCCGTGGTTAAGATTTAGTTTTAAGGATAAATATATGAATATAAGCCCGATACAAGACATAATCGCCGACTTCAAAATCGGCAAGATGGTCGTCCTGGTGGACGAGGAAGACCGCGAGAACGAGGGCGACCTGGTGCTGGCGGCCGAATTCGTCACCCCGGAAGCCATCAATTTCATGGCCAGGCATGGCCGTGGCCTGATCTGCCTGACCCTGACCGAGGCGCGCTGCCGCCAGCTCGACCTGCCGCTCATGGTGTCGAGCAACAAGGCGCCGCTGGGCACCAATTTCACCGTTTCAATCGAGGCGGCGGAAGGCGTAACCACGGGCATCTCCGCCGCCGACCGCGCCAAGACCGTGCTGGCGGCGGTGAAGAAGGATGCAAGCGTGAATGACATCGTGCAGCCCGGACACATTTTTCCGCTCAAGGCGCAGAATGGCGGCGTGCTGGTGCGTGCCGGGCATACCGAGGCGGGCTGTGATCTGGCTGCGCTGGCCGGGCTGGAACCAGCCGCGGTGATTTGCGAGATTCTCAAGGAAGACGGCGAAATGGCTCGTCTGCCCGACCTGCTGGAATATGCCAAAAAACATGATCTCAAGATCGGTACCATCGCCGACCTGATTCACTACCGCAGCCAGACCGAAAGCCTGGTGGAGCGCGTGGCGGAGAAAGCCGTGCAGACAGCCTACGGTGAATTCCAGTTGGTCACCTATCACGACAAGACCGCCAACGAAGTGCATCTGGCGCTGGTGAAAGGCGAGATCAAGGCTGGAGAGGAAACCCTGGTGCGCGTGCATGAGCCGCTGTCGGTGATGGATTTTATCGACACCACCAGTTTCGAGCATTCCTTCAGCGTGCACCAGGCAATGCAGGCCGTGGCCGATGCGGGCAAGGGCGTGATCGTGCTGATGCGGCGCGGCGGTGAGTCCCCTGCCAGCCTGCTGGCGCGCATCCAGCGCAGCGAACCCAAAGCCCCTGCCAAGGTGGATTTGCGCAATTATGGTATCGGCGCACAGATCCTGCGCGACCTCAATGTCACCAAAATGCGTCTGCTCTCGCTGCCGCGCAAGATGCCGAGCATGACGGGCTTCGACCTGGAAGTGACTGGCTATTACGAACCGAAACAGGAAAACTGATAATGGGAATTTCCAACAAACTGCCTGAATTCCATCCCGACCTGAACGGTGCCGGCCTGAAAATCGGCATCGCCATGAGCCGCTTCAATATCGACGTGTGCGAGGGGTTGCTGGGCGCCTGCGTGACCGAGTTGCTCAAGCTGGGCGTGGCCAAGGAAGATATTTACCTGGCGAGCGTGCCCGGTGCGCTGGAAATTCCGCTGGCGCTGCAAAAGATGGCGAAAAGCGGCAAATTCGACGCGTTGGTGGCCCTTGGCGCGATCATTCGCGGCGAGACCTACCACTTTGAATTGGTGGCCAACGAATCCGGCAGCGGCGTGACCCGCATTATGCTGGACAGCGGCATGCCCATCGCCAACGTTATCCTGACTGTGGAAAACGAGGAACAGGCCTTGGCCCGCATGGCGGAAAAAGGCGCCGATTCGGCGCGGGTGGTGGTTGAGATGGTTAATCTGCTGAAGAAAATTTAAATAGGCTCTACATGAAAAAAAACCGCCGCAAAGCGCGCGAACTCGCTGTTCAGGGGCTTTACCAGCGCCAGCTTACTGGCGACGCAGTGGAAACAATCGAAGCTCAGCTGCGCGAGCACGAAGAATTCGAAAAGATCGATGGGGAACATTTTTCCGCCATACTCCATGGCGCAATCAAGGATGTGACCAATCTGGAAAGCAAGCTCCAGCCCTGCCTCGACCGGCCCATGGAAAGCCTGAGCCCGGTTGAGCGCGCCGTCCTGCTGGTGGCGACCTACGAGTTCGTGCATCACCTGGAAATCCCCTACCGCGTGGTGATCAACGAAGCCATCGAACTGGCCAAGTGTTTTGGCGGAACGGATGGTTACAAGTACGTCAACGGCGTGCTCGACAAGCTGGCTGCCAGCGAGCGGGCCAGCGAGGTCAACGCGGCAAAGGTAAAGTAAGCAACCCCCGAATTAATACCGGACCTGCAATTCCGGTTTAATCTTCCGCCTTGCTCTGGCTATAATCCCGGATTGTTTATTGGAATGCATGTGCGGTAGGAGCGCCGCCCCCGGCGCGAATGTAAGCAAAAATCGCGGCGAGGGCGCCGCTCCCACGGCGGTGTTTTGGCGCCAGGAATCCCAGTGGGGAGATGACGGGACTGTGAAATAAATCAGCGTCTCCCTAATGGAGATAATCCGGGATAATCAGACTCATGGCGAAAAAACTCCGTTACGGTGATTATCTCGGCGCAGTGCGGCACCGGCAGCGCAAGCTCAGCTACAACGAAGTTGTCGCGCATACCCGGCGCTCTCCGCGTAAAACCAAATTGCGTCCGCGCGATTTTTATCGTCTCCTTGCCCCCTATATTGGCGTGCGTTTTGCCGAACAGTTGATGGCAGTCGTGCCGCTGGCAGCGTTTCTGGTGTTCTTCGAGGTTGCTGTGCTGGATTCGGCGGTGAGCGGCTGGGAAGGCATTGCCCTGGGCATGGCGGCGGTGATCCTTGGCCTGATGCTGTTCATGGAAGGGGTCAAGCGCGGCCTCATGCCATTCAGCGAGAATATCGGCTATACCATGCCGGGCAAGTTTTCCACCCCGATGGTCCTGGGTGTAGCCTTCGTGCTGGGTTTCATGGCCACGCTTGCCGAGCCGGCCATCGGTGCGCTCAGGGCGGCCGGCAGTCTGGTGAGCCGCGATGAAACGCCATATTTGCATCTTTTGCTCAATGAGCGCTCGGATTTGCTGGTGTTATCGGTGGGCTTCGGGGTCGGCCTGGCCGTTCTGGCCGGGGTGCTGCGTTTCATTTTCGGCTGGAGCCTCAAATCCCTGATTATCGCCACCCTGGTGCCATGTCTCGGCATGACCCTGTTTTTCTCCCTGGATGGCCGGCTGGAGCCGATCATCGGGCTGGCCTGGGATTGCGGTGCGATCACCACGGGACCGGTGACGGTGCCGCTGGTACTGGCCATCGGGATTGGCGTGTCTGCCGCCACCAGCAAGGAAGACAACCCGCTTTCCGGTTTCGGTATTGTCACCCTGGCCTCGCTGTTCCCGCCCATCGCGGTGATGTCGCTTGGCCTGGCGCTTTCATTGGGCGATTTTCCGGTGCTGGATAGCGCTTTGAAAATTACCGCCAAGACGGCATGGTATGAGCGTTCCCCTTTTGATGACATCATCGCTGCGCTGCGCGCCATTCTGCCGCTGACCCTGTTCCTCTGGCTGGTGCAGCACTGGTGGCTGAAGAGCCCGGTGAAGGAAGGAAAAATCCTGCTGTACGGCATCGCCCTGGCGGTATTGGGCATGATGCTTTTCAATATTGGCCTGGATTACGGCCTGACGCCCCTGGGCGGACAGGCGGGCGGGATGGTGCCGGCCGCTTTTGCCACTTTCCCGGACATTCAGGGTTCGCCGCTGTATCCATACTGGATGGGCATCGGACTTGCCCTGCTGTTTGCCCTGCTGCTCGGCTTTGGCGCCACGCTGGCGGAACCTGCGCTGAATGCCATGGGCGTCACGGTACAGAACCTGACCGATGGCGCTTTTACCAAAACACTGCTGATGCATGCGGTGGCGGTGGGGGTGGGCCTGGGTGTGGCCCTGGGCGTGGCAAAGGTGATTTTTGCAATCCCGATTGTGCTGCTCATTCTCCCGTCCTATCTGCTGGCCCTCGCCCTGACGGTGATTTCCAGTGAGGAATTTGTCAATCTGGCCTGGGATAGCGCCGGGGTGACCACCGGCCCGGTGACCGTGCCACTGGTTCTGGCCCTGGGACTGGGATTGGGCAAGGCGGTTGGCGCACAGGATGGGTTCGGCATCCTGGCGATGGCTTCGGTCGGGCCGATTCTAAGCGTGCTCCTGACCGGGCTGTGGATTCGCTGGCGGGTGAAGAGGCGTCGTATGGCTATGGAAAGGACAAACCACGGGTGAACCCAGATCGGCCATTAAACCTATAAAAAGCAATTAACCACGGAGTTCACGGAGCACACGGAGTAAAAACCATAGATTGCATGATATTTGGCATTCACCCGTTGGGTGAGGCCATAAATGACCGCAAACTGCCTTTCTCCGTGCCCTCCGTGCCCTCCGTGGTTATCGAACTGAGGTTTCTAGGTTAAATGCATGGGCATGCAGGAGCGCCGCCCCCGGCGCGAATTTGGCCGCAAATCGCGGCGAGGGCGCCGCTCCCACAGCGGTGTTTTGTCACAAATGGATAATCACGGATGAATGAAGACATCATTGTATTGACCGATGTCGTGCTGATTACCGTCATCGTCCAGCGTGGCGTGGCGGATACGGTGGTGCAGGCCGCCCAGAAGGCCGGGGCGCAGGGCGCGACGATTTTCTATGCGCGCGGCACCGGGGTGCGCCAGCGCCACCTGGGCGTGCTTGGCGTGGCGGTCAATGCGGAAAAGGAAGTGGTGTATATCGTGGCTTCCACTGACCAGGCCGACCGGATTTTCGAACGGATATTCGTTGCCGCCAAGCTCGATACGCCCGGCATGGGAATGATTTACATGACCCATCTGGAAAAAATGGCAACGCATGTGCCGCATGATCTGGTTGCCCGGATTGCCAGCCATGAGTGATGCCGGTTTGCTGCAATCTTACAAGGTGATCACCTGTTTCCTGCCTGCGGGCAAGGGCAAGGAGGTGCTCGATGATCTGCGCAAGCAAAAAGGGGTGTACAGCGGCTTTGTGCATCACGCACGAGGCGCGGGTGTCGACAGCAGGCGCGGCAATAATGCGCCGTTCTATGTGGAACGAGAGGTGATCACCGTGCTGGCGCCAGTGGCGCAGGCGGATGAGGTATTTGAATTTCTTTATTTCAATGCGGGCCTCGATCAGCCGCACGCCGGCATGGTGCTGATGGAAAAGGCGATTCGCGGGATGATGTGCAATCTTACCCCGGAAATGGTGGATGAAGGCTGAGCCGCACCCGGCATCGGGGCAACCCGGCGGTTCTTTTGGCTGCGACAAGCGCAACAATGCGCTACAGCAGGAATAGGGTGGCGAGGCCGAGGAAAATGAAGAAGCCCCCGCTATCGGTGACGGCGGTAATCAGCACGCTTGACCCCACAGCGGGGTCGCGCCCGAATTTGTGCATCGCCAGGGGGATGAAAACGCCCATGCTGGCCGCCAGCAGCAGGTTGAGAATCATGGCGCCAGTCATGACCGCGCCCAGTGCCGCATTCTGGTACAGGGCGTAGGCCAGCAGGCCAAGGATGGAGCCCCAGATCAGGCCGTTGACCAGGCTGACGCCAATTTCCTTGATAAACAGTTTACGCATGCTGCTGGGGTGGATTTGCCCCAGCGCCAGGCCGCGCACGATCATGGTAATAGTCTGGTTGCCGGAGTTTCCGCCAATGCCCGCGACAATGGGCATCAGCGCCGCGAGGGCGACAATTTTCTCGATCGAGCCTTCGAACACGCCGATCACCCGCGAGGCGATAAAGGCGGTCACCAGATTGATGGCCAGCCAGGTCCAGCGGTTTTGCATGGATTTCCATACCGAGGCGAACATGTCTTCCTCTTCGCGCAAGCCGGCCATGGCAAGTACATCGCTCTCCGCCTCTTCGCGGATGAAGTCCATCACTTCGTCAACGGTCAGGCGCCCCACCAGCTTGTTGTAGGAATTCACCACCGGCGCCGTCACCAAATCATAGCGCTCGAAGGCGGACGCGGCATCGCTTGCCTTGTCGTTGCCGTTGAAAACCACCGGGACGTCCGACATGGCTGCCGAGACCAGCGCTTCCGGGTTGTGCAGCAAAAGGCGTTTCAGGGGCAGTATGCCGCGCAGCTTTTCCTTGTTGTCCACGACGAACAGTTTGTCGGTATGGCTGGGCAGTTCGCCAAGTTTGCGCAAATCCGCCAGCACCTGCTCCAGGCTGATGTCTTCGCGTATGGTGACCATGTCGAAATCCATCAGCGAACCCACGGTGCCTTCCGAATAGGACAGGGCTGATTGCAGTTGAGCCTGTTCTTCCTTGTCCAGCGATTTGAACAGCTCTTCGATCACTTCGCGCGGCAGGTCGGCGGCAAGGTCGGCGATCTCGTCGGTATCCAGCTGTTCCGCCGCAGCCCGCAATTCGGCGGTGTCCATGGTGGCGATGAGCGATTCGCGAACCGCGTCCGATACTTCCAGCAGGATGTCGCCGTCGCGGTCCGCCCGCACGAGTTCCCAAACCACCAGCCGCTGATCGAGCGGCAGCGCTTCGAGAATGTAGGCGACGTCGGCTGGGTGCAGTGCGTCCAGCGTATTCTGCAATTCCGCCAGATTCTGCTTGTGCACCAGTTGCTGCACCAGATCGTGGCGCGGCATATCCTGCTTGTTCACCAGCGACTCCACCAGCTCATGTTTGTGCAAAAGCTCGACCACGCGCTTCAGGCTTTCCTGAACGCTTTCGCGCGGGGCGTTTTGGTGGCTATCTGACATGGCGGGTTCGGCTGCTTATGGCAATGAAGGGGTTATTATAGTGGTGGCACTGGCTAAGGTTCTATCTATCTGCGCATATTCCGGGCGCCGAATATCGCCGTTCCTATCCTGACGATGGTGGCGCCTTCGGCAATCGCGGCTTCCAGATCATTTGACATGCCCATGGACAGGGTGTCGAGCTGGAAGTTCTTGCGATTCAGCTGGTCGAGCAATTCGCGCACTGCCCGGAATTGCTGGCGTTGCAAAGCGGCATTTTCCGTCGCTGCGGGAATGGCCATCAGCCCGCGCAGTTGCAGGCGCGGCAAGGTGCGTACATGGGCTGCCAGGGCTTCCAGCTCCTGTGGGGCAACCCCGCCTTTGCTGGCCTCGCCGCTTACGTTGACTTCCAGACACACTTGCAGCGGGGGGAGTTGCGCGGGTCTGGCGAAGGACAGGCGGTCGGCGGTTTTTTCCCGGTCCACGCTGTGCACCCAGCTGAAATGTTCGGCAACCAGGCGTGTCTTGTTGCTCTGCAAGGGGCCGATGAAATGCCATTCCAGCGGCAAATCGGAGAGCGCCGCGATTTTGCCCACGGCTTCCTGCACGTAACTCTCGCCGAACGCGTTTTGCCCGGCCCGGAAAGCCTCCCGTACTGCTTCCGCGGGAAAGGTTTTGCTGACCGCAAGCAGACGGATGTCCTGTGGTACTCTTCCTGCCCGCAAGGCCGTGCTTTCAATGCGCTGTTTAACGGCTTGCAAGGCGCTTATGATTGTTGTCATAATGACCTTATTCTATTCGGTCATGCGGTCATGTGGCCGCACTTGGGGGATTATAAATGGAAATCTCGGATCTACTCGCCTTCTCGGTCAAGAACAAGGCCTCCGACCTGCACCTCTCCGCGGGACTGCCCCCGATGATCCGCGTCAACGGCGATGTCCGGCGCATCAACGTCGATTCGCTGGATCACAAGGGCGTGCATGGCATGGTGTACGACATCATGAACGACGGCCAGCGCAAGTTCTACGAGGAAAACCTCGAGGTCGATTTTTCCTTCGAGATTCCCGGCCTGGCCCGCTTCCGCGTCAATGCCTACAACCAGAACCGGGGTGCGGCAGCGGTCTTCCGTACCATTCCCTCCAAGGTGCTGACGCTCGAACAGCTCAATTGTCCGCCCATCTTCAAGGACATCGCTGACCAGCCGCGCGGTATCGTGCTCGTGACCGGGCCAACCGGTTCCGGCAAGTCCACCACCCTG
Organism: Sulfuricella sp.; assembly: GCA_041651995.1. NCBI lineage: Bacteria > Pseudomonadati > Pseudomonadota > Betaproteobacteria > Nitrosomonadales > Sulfuricellaceae > Sulfuricella > Sulfuricella sp. Next base: position 35,899 of record JBAZID010000011.1, read on the forward strand.
GCGGCGATGATCAACCACATCAACGAAAACGAGTACGGCCACATCCTGACGGTGGAAGACCCGATCGAATTCGTGCATGAAAGCAAGCGTTGCCTGATCAACCAGCGCGAAGTCGGGCCGCATACCCTGTCATTTTCCAATGCACTGCGCTCGGCGCTGCGTGAAGACCCGGACATCATCCTGGTGGGTGAGATGCGCGACCTGGAAACGATCCGACTGGCCCTGACCGCGGCCGAAACCGGCCACCTGGTGTTTGGTACCCTGCATACCAGCTCTGCGGCCAAGACCATCGACCGGATCATCGACGTGTTCCCTGCCGCGGAAAAGGAAATGGTGCGTTCCATGCTGTCCGAATCGCTGCGCGCGGTCATTGCCCAGACCCTGCTGAAAACCAAGGATGGCAGTGGAAGGGTTGCCGCGCATGAAATCATGGTCGGCACGCCGGCGATCCGCAACCTGATCCGTGAAAACAAGATCGCCCAGATGTATTCCGCCATCCAGACCGGCCAGAACCTCGGCATGCAGACGCTCGACCAGTGCCTGACCGATCTGGTGCGACGCAATGTCGTGGCGCCGAACGAAGCCCGCACCAAGGCCATGAACAAAGACAGTTTCGGCGGCTGATAACCAGAATCACAAAGCGATCCCGCGCCCCTCTTCTCGCCGGATTGAGCGGCTTTGCCGCCAATCCCGGCGGGGACACTCCTTCCGGGTGCTCCCCCGGGAGAGAGCAGGGAGAGAGGGTTCGATAAAGAGGACAAAATATGGAACGCGAACAGGCACAGAAATTCATGCACGATCTGCTGCGGCTGATGCTCAGCAAGAAGGCATCCGACCTGTTTATCACTGCCGGTTTTCCGCCTGCCATCAAGGTCGATGGCAAGGTGACGCCGGTATCCAACCAGACCCTGACGCCTGCGCATACGCAGGAACTGGCGATGGCGATCATGAACAGCAAACAGGCTTCCGAGTTCGAGTCCACCAAGGAATGCAACTTCGCCATCAGCCCGCCGGATATCGGCCGTTTCCGGGTTAACGCTTTTGTGCAGCAGTCGCGCGTGGGGCTTGTCCTGCGCACCATCACGGCCAAGATTCCGAAATTCGAGGAGCTTGGCCTGCCCGAAGTGCTCAAGGATGTTGCCATGACCAAGCGCGGTCTGGTGATTTTCGTCGGCGGCACGGGCTCCGGTAAATCCACCTCGCTGGCGGCGATGGTGGGTTACCGTAACGAAAATAGCTTTGGTCACATCATCACCATCGAGGACCCGGTGGAATATGTGCACGACCACAAGAACTGCATCGTGACCCAGCGCGAGGTCGGCGTGGATACCGATAACTGGTTTGCTGCGCTGAAAAATACCCTGCGCCAGGCGCCGGATGTGATCCTGATCGGCGAGATCCGCGACCGCGAAACCATGGATTACGCCATTGCTTTCGCCGAGACCGGCCACCTGTGCCTCTCCACTCTGCATGCCAACAGCACCAACCAGGCACTGGACCGGATTATCAACTTTTTCCCGGAAGAGCGGCGTGACCAGTTGCTGATGGATTTGTCCCTCAACCTCAAGGCCTTTGTTTCGCAACGCCTGATCCCGATGAAAGAGGGCAAGGGCCGTGCCGCCGCGATCGAGATCATGCTCAATTCACCGCTGATCTCGGACCTGATTTTCAAGGGGGATGTGCACGAGATCAAGGATGTCATGAGCCGCTCGCGCGAACTGGGCATGCAGACTTTCGACCAGTCGCTGTTCACTTTGTATGAGGAAGGCCTGATCAGCTACGAGGACGCCTTGCGCAACGCGGATTCGGTCAACGACCTGCGCCTCAAGATCAAGCTGCATGGGCAGGAGTCCAAGGACAAGGATCTCATGTCTGGTATCGATCATCTTGGCATCGTGTAAATCAGGTGAGGGGTTAGAGGTGAGGGGTGAGGCGGAAAGTCAAACCCCCAAGCATGCACCGAACCTGGGTTTGCCCCTCACCCCTCACCCCTCACCCCTCACCCCTCACCCCTATCGTTCACCGGTTTCTCCCGCCGCATTCCTCCCGCGACCATCTTGTATTCGAACAGGCGGCATTCCAGCGGGCCGTTGAAAAGCGGTATGCGACGTGACGCGGAAAGCCGGATCAGCTTCGCCAGGCGGAAATCAGCGGTGAAAAAATAGGCGCGCCAGCCGGTGAATCGCTGCTTCAATGCATGGCCCAGTTCCGGGTACATGGCGGCCAGTTCTTCCTGTTCGCCGATTCTCACGCCGTAGGGCGGGTTGGTCACCAGCACGCCTTCTGGTGCGGGTGCAGGCATTTCCAGCAGATTGCCTTGCTTGAGTTGTACTGCATCCAGCAGACCGGCGGTTTCAAGGTTCTCGCGCGCCACTTTCAGCACGTCGCCATATAAATCGCTGCCGTAAATATGGCAGAACTGTACCGGCTTGCGTCGTGCCTCGGCATCCTGGCGCAGTTTTGCCCAGGCCTGGGCATCGAAGCGATGCAGTTTGCTGAAGGCGAATTCGCGTCCCAGGCCAGGGGCGATGTCGAGTGCCATTTGCGCCGCTTCCATGAGGAAAGTGCCGCTGCCGCACATTGGATCGAGTAAGGTTTCACCCGGCTTCCAGCCTGAGAGGTGCAGAATGCCTGCCGCAAGATTTTCGCGCAGCGGGGCTTCCACGGATGAACGGCGCAGGCCGCGCTTGAATAGCGCCGGGCCGGAGGTGTCGAGGTAAAGTGCAAAATTTTCCTCTTCGAGAAAGGCGTGGATGCGCAGATCCGGCTCATGAGTGTCTATGCTTGGCCGTTCGCCGGTCTGGTCGCGGAACTTGTCGCAAACCGCATCCTTGATTTTCAGGGTGATGAAGTCCAGGCTTTGCAGGGGGCAGCGCTTGGCGCTGACCTTGACCATGATGGTGCATGTTCTGTCGAACCAGTCCTGCCAGGGCAGCGCGTAGGCAGCCTTGTAAATGTCTTCCTCTCGGCGGTAGCGGCCACTGTCCAGGCGCCACAGGATGCGGCTGGCGATGCGGCTTTCCAGGTTGGCGCGGTAGCACAATTCGAATGGCCCGCTGAATCCGGCACCGCCGTCAGTGGCTTGCACCCCGGATGCGCCAAGCGCTTCCAGTTCGGCTGCCAGCGCGCTTTCAAGTCCACGTGGACAAGGGGCAAAAAAATGTTCAGACATGATGCGAAAATCTGGTGATGAAGGAAACAGGAATATACACTATCCAGCTGCCTGTGATTTCAAGGACGATGCAACCACGGGACACACGGGGAGCACGGGGAAAACTTATTGCTTCTTACCCCCGTGTACCCCGTGGTAAAAAGCTTTATGAATTTAGCTCAACTACTCGCCCAACATCTTTCCACGCCGGACCGGATTCTCTACAGCCAGTTCGAGGAAGGCGCATGGCGCGATTACTCTGCGGCTGAGGTGGTCCGGTTAGCCGCGCGCTGGCAGCAGGCGCTGCGCCGGGAAGGTTTGCTGGCCGGTGACCGGGTGGCGCTGTGCCTGAAAAACGGCGTGAACTGGGTGGCGCTGGATATGGCTGCCCTGGGGCTGGGGCTGGTGGTGGTGCCGCTGTATCTGGATGATAACGCTGAAAACATGGCCTGGTGCCTGCGCGATTCGGGCGCGCGTTTTCTGGTGCTGGAGAACGCGCGCCAGTTTCAGGCGCTGCAGGCATGTGCATCCGAATTGCCGCCTGTCGTATGCGTGCTGGATGGGGCGGCAGGTGGCATTGCGCTGGCAAACTGGCTGCCGCCCGCGGCTACGCCGGATTTCGAGGTTCAGGCGGTTGCACCAGAGGTGCTGGCCACCATTGTTTACACGTCTGGCACTTCCGGCCGTCCGAAAGGGGTCATGCTCTCGCATGGCAATATTCTGGCAAATGTTTCGGCCTCAAGCGAGGTGGTGCACCTGCATGGTGAAGACAGCCTGCTTTCCTTGTTGCCCCTGTCGCATATGTTCGAGCGCACTTGCGGCTATTACCTGCCGCTGGCGGCGGGCATCAGAGTGGCCTATGCGCGTGGCATCCAGCAGATCGGCGAGGACCTTGCTCATCACCGGCCCACGGTGATGATTGCAGTTCCCCGGGTGTTCGAGCGCTTTCTGGCGCGGCTGGAAAAATCGCTATCCGAATCCTTTGTAAAGCGGGTCCTGTTCCGCCTTACCGTTCATCTCGGCTGGCGCCGTTTCAAGGGCCGGGCCGGCCGGCTGGAAAAAATGCTGTATGCCCTGTTGCACCATATGGTGGCCAGGCCGGTTCTGATACGCCTGGGCGGGCGCCTGGCCCTTGCCGTGGTGGGCGGGGCAAAGGTGGAGTTGCGCATTGCACGCACGTTCATTGGGCTTGGGCTCAACATGATTCAAGGTTACGGCCTTACCGAGGCGGCGCCAGTGGTGGCGGCAAATCGTGAATGGGACAATGATCCGGTAACCGTTGGCGCGCCGCTGTCACAGGTCGAAACCTGCATCAACGCAGCGGGTGAACTGCTGGTACGCGGACCCTCTGTCATGCTGGGCTACTGGAACAATCCGGAAGAGACAGCAAAAATTCTTGCTGCCGATGGCTGGCTCAATACCGGCGATCTGGCCGAAATGCAGGATGGCAAGATCATCATCAGGGGGCGCAGCAAGGATATTCTGGTGCTTTCCAACGGCGAGAAAGCATCGCCCCAGGATGTGGAAATTGCCATTCTTGATGATCCGCTGTTTGAGCAGGTGATGCTGGTTGGCGAAGGGAAACCTTTCTTTTCCTTGCTGGCCGTTACCCAGGAGGAGGATGAGAAAATTCTCGTCCGGCGCGCCAACGCCCGATTGAAAGCCTTTCCCCGCTACGTGAGAGTGCGCCGTGTGATTGCTGTCAAGGAGCCATGGACGATAGAGAACGGGCTTCTCACGCCGACCCAGAAAGTCCGGCGCAGCGCGGTAGAGGCGCGCTACGGGGAGCTAATCAAGCAGCTCTATCAGACCTGACAAGCACGGGTGGCGGAATCCGTTCGTTAAACCCGGATTGTCCATTGGAATGCTTGTGCATGTAGGAGCGGCGCCCTCGCCGCGAATGCAATCGCAAATCGCGGCGAGGGCGCCGCTCCTACAGCAATGTTTTGACTTAAATGGATTGTCTCGGTTAAAACGGCTTGACCACCACCAGAATCACCGATGCGCTCAGTATCAGCACGGGTAATTCGTTGAACCAGCGGTAGAAGACATGGCTGCGGCGATTGCGCTGCCGGGCAAAATCCTCCACCAGCTTGCCGCAGTAGAGGTGGTAAATGATCAGAACCACCACCAGCGCCAGCTTGGCATACAGCCAGCCGCCACTGAATCCATAACCCAGCCACAGCCAGGTGCCGAGTGTCAGCGCCAGAATGGCCAGCGGGGTCATGAAGCGGTACAGCTTGCGCTCCATCAGGGTCAGGCGCTCTGCTGTTGCGGCATCCACGTCCATGGCGTGATTCACGAACAGCCTGGGAAGATAGAACAGTCCGGCAAACCAGGAAACAATAAAAATGATGTGGAAGGCTTTAATCCAGAGCATGGGGGGTATGCGCTTGTGCGGTAAGATGGGGGCAAATTATACGCCCTGATGGTTTACATGTTCCAAACCCGCCTCTTGATTATTGAATCCGACTTGCTGACAGCTCTGGCAGTGCCGCTGCCATCATTCGTGCTGATGCCTGATTCCTGCCTCAAGCAGGTTTTGTTGTGAAAAGTTGGCGTACATTTTTCACGGCCAGAAAATGGCGCCCGGATGTCTGGACCCTGTTGCTGCTCGGTGCCATTGTTTACGTGTGGTTTCGGCCACCGGCCTGGGTCAGCGATCTCGATCAGCCGGTCCCCGCACTGCAGGTCCATTTGCTGGACGGAAGCGTGGCGAGCATGGAGCATTTGCGCGGCAAGGTGGTGCTGGTGAATTTCTGGGCAACCTGGTGTCCATATTGCCGCCATGAAATGCCGGCGATGGAGGCGTTCTATCTTGATTATCGTGCTCAGGGGTTCGAGATCCTGGCTTTGAGCCAGGATGATGATGCGGCCACAGTGGCTGATTTCATGGCCAGAGAGAACTATCACTTCCCGGTGGCGATGGGGGATGCGTCAAGCGCCGCGGCATTTGGCGGGGTGAGCCGTCTGCCGACATCTTTCGTGATCGACAAACGGGGCGTGGTGCGTCACAAGGTCAGCGGCCAGGTTCATTATGCCCGGCTCAAGGCGCTGGTCGAACCCTTGCTGGCAGAGTGACTATTGATATTCAGGGCTTGTTGCCCGAGCGCAGGTTTTCCAGACTCTTTTCCATTTCGCGTTTGTAGAAAATAAAGTCTATCTGCGGGGCTGGCGCGCCAAGGCGCACAATCACGGCGGTGATCTGGCCGCGCAGGTGGGCGGCGTGGGTCATGATGTGGGTGAGCGCATCGCGTACCCAGATCTGTTGGGGTTGGCCCTGCGTGTTGATATAGCTTATCTGCTCGTCAAAGAAGTCTTCCGGCTGTGCTTCCAGCCAGCGTTGCATTTCACGTAACTCGAGCCGGAGCGCGTTCTTGAGTTCTTTCCAGTCAGCCACATAAAGCTCTTCCCGGCCTGTGTCCAGGCTGCCGCCCTTGAGACGCAGCATCCAGTTGCGTGTCACCAGCAGGATGTGGTTGAGGGTTTTGTGGATGTTTTCGTACATCATGCCCTGATTTCCCTGGCGCGCTGCTTCGTCGAGTACGTCTACTGTCGCGAACAGGGCGTCGTTGGCCCAGTGCTGGTAATCGGCCTGGTAAACGAAATGCTTTTTCAACGTGGTCATCATGTGGCTTCTCCTGATTGGGCTTCCAGTCGCGTCAAACACGATCCGCGTTTGACTAATCAGAGGCTCCTAGCTGTTGTTCCAGTAGCGCGTGCAGTTTGACAAAATCCAGCTCACCCAGGGTTTGCTGGAGGATATGCCCATCCTTCCCGATAAGGAAGGTGGTAGGCGTGAGTTTAACCTGATTGAAGGCATGAGCCGCCTTGCCGTCTGTATCCAGCACAATGCTGAAAGGCAGGGCATTCCGGCGGGTGTAATTGCGCACATATTCCGGCGGATCGTAACTCATTGCCACAGCGATCACCTCCAGTCCGCGCTTGTTGTACTGGCGCCAGGTTTCAACCAGTTGAGGCATTTCCTTGATACATCCGGGGCAGCTGGTGGCCCAGAAGTTGACCAGTACCACCTTGCCGCGCAAGCTGTCGAGGGATATCTGCTGGCCTTCCAGTGTGGTCAGGGAAAGGGATGGCGCTGCCGGCTTCTGGGTCAGAGTGAGTGCTAACCACGCCAGCAGTGCCAAGATGCTGATGGTGATTAGAATGGGTTTCCTGGCCTGCATCAATTTTCCCTTATTTCCTGATCCAGCTCGGCAAGTCTCTGCGGCGTGCCCACGTCCACCCAGCGGCCATGATGGTGCATGCCCCCCACTTTGCCGCAGTCCATGGCTTCGCGCAATAGAGGTGCCAGTTTGGCTTTGCTTCCACGGGGAATGGCGCTGAACAGTTGCGGGCAATAGAGGCCAATGCCGCTGAAGGTGAGCAGGGGCATGCCCTGCGCGCGTATTTTTTCGCCATCCAGGAAAAAGTCGCCCGCGGGGTGGTGGGGCGGGTTATCCACCATGACCAGGCAGGCAGTCTGTTGATTCATCTGCGCTGCCTTGCGGCACAGCTTTCCATAGTCGAAATCGCAAAACACATCTCCGTTGACGACCAGGAAAGGCGCGTGGCCAAGCAGGGGCAGCGCATTTGCGATGCCGCCTGCGGTTTCGAGTGCTTCGGCTTCCGGGGAGTAGTGAATGCTTACGTTGTAGCGGCTGCCATCACCCAGAAAGTCCTCGATCTGGCTGCCGAGATGGGCATGGTTGATGACCAGTTCACGAATCCCGGCTTGGGCGAGATTCTCGATGTGCCATACGATCAGCGGCTTGCCACCGGCTTCCAGCAGCGGCTTGGGGGTAATGTCCGTGAGCGGGCGCATGCGCTCGCCGCGCCCGGCGGCAAGAATCATGGCCTTCAAAAACTGTATCCCACGGCTGCCTGGCGGTTTTCCAGTTCGTCCAGCAGGCGCAGCAGTGGGCCGAGGCCGCTGTAACGTTCGCACGCCTTGCGCAGGTAGGTCATGACCAGCGGCATGTCCTTGAGATAGCCGTCCTTGCCATCACGGTGGCAGAGCCGGGCAAAGATGCCCAGTACCTTGATGTGGCGCTGTACGCCCATCCATTCGAAATCGCGGTAGAAATCATGGAAATCCGTGTTCACCGGCAGGCCCGCTTTTCTGGCGCGTTCCCAGTAACGGATGCACCAGTCCAGAACGTGTTCTTCATCCCAGCGGATGTAGGCGTCCTTGAGCAGGGAGGCAAGGTCGTAGGTGATGGGGCCGTACACTGCGTCCTGAAAATCGAGCACGCCAGGGTTGGGGGCGGACTGCATCAGGTTGCGCGAGTGGTAATCGCGGTGGACGTAGACCTGGGGCTGCGCCAGGTTATTGAGCACGATGAGGGAGAAGCTGCGCTCCAGCACATCGCGCTGCGAACTGCTCAATTCGATCCGGGCGTGTTTGCCTGCATACCATTCCGGAAATAGCTGCAATTCGCGCCGCAGCAGTGCATCGTCATAGGCAGGCAGAATGCCTGGGCTGCTGGCGCACTGGATTTTGATCAGGGCGTCGATCGCATCCATGTAAAGGTTATCGGCATTGCTGTCGTCGATTGCCTCCAGGTAAGTGGTGTGCCCCAGATCGGAAAGCAGCAGAAAACCCTGCTGCTGGTTCTGGGCAATGATTTCCGGCACATGCACCCCGGCCCTTGCGAAAATCTGCGCCACATGCAGGAATGGGGCGCAATCTTCGTGCTGGGGCGGGGCATCCATGACAATATGGCTGGCGCCATTGGCCGTGACGCGGAAGTAGCGGCGAAAACTGGCGTCAGCCGACGCCGGTTCGATGCGCCAGCCGCCATCTGGAAATTGCTGCTGCAGCCAGTCTTGCATGAGTTCAGTGCGCGTCATTTGTGGATTTGCTTAATTCGTGAAATTGTGCGATTTTAGCACCTCTTCGAAGCACTCCAATAATAATGCGCACGCGCCTCCCTATTACCGTCATTGCCCTGCTGACCGTGCCTGTCGCACTTCATGCCGAAGACGGCGCACTTGAGTTGCGTCAGCAAACCACGCTCATTTCAGTCTTTCCGCAAGAAGAGCAGACGCCGGTCTTTCTTGATGCCGACCGCATGTCGGGGCAGCAGGATGTCGAGATCGAGGCGGAGGGCGAGGTTGAACTGCGCAAGCGGGGGCAGGTGGTGAATGCCGATCGCCTGACCTACCGCCAGGCGGACGACGAAGTTCATGCCCTGGGCAATGTGAGCATCGAACAGGAAGATTCGCTGGTGACCGGGCCGGAGCTCAGGATGAAGCTGGGTACGCACCAGGGTTACATGCGTCAGCCGGTTTATCAAATGACACAGCCTGATGCGCACGGAGCAGCCGGTAACCTGGAATTCGCCGGGAAAAACAAATACAACATTACGGATGGAACCTACACCACTTGCAGCCCGGATAATAATGACTGGTTCATGCGCAGCAACACCATGGAACTGGACCGCACTGTCCAGGTAGGAACGGCTTACCATGCCAGCGTGGTGTTCAAGGGCGTACCGATCCTCTATACGCCGTGGATGGAGTTTCCGCTCGACAATCAACGCAAGTCGGGTTTTTTGCCGCCCACTTTTGGCAGCAGCGACAAAAGCGGCGCCATGTTTTCTCTCCCTTATTACTGGAATATTGCACCCGGGCGGGATGCCACGCTGACGCCGCGCATTCTGAGCAGGCGCGGTCTGCAACTGCGCGGCGAGTACCGTTATCTGGATCAGCGCTATGCGGGCATAAGCAATCTCGAATTTCTGCCCAATGACAGCCTGAGCGGAACCGATCGTTACAATCTGTTGCTCAATCACCAGCAGTCGCTGGGCGCGGGCTGGTCGGGCGCGCTGAATATACAGAAGGTTTCGGACGACAATTATTTTCGCGACCTGAATAGTACGATCGCCACAACTTCCCAGGTCAACCTGCCGCGTGAGGGCACGCTGGCTTACAACGGTTATGGCCTGAGCTTCCTGACGCGGGTGCAGAGCTTCCAGACCCTGCAGGATCCGGAGGCGCCCATTACCCCGCCATACAGCCGCTTGCCGCAGATGCTGCTCAATGGTGTGTGGCGGAATTTTCCCGCAGTGGATCTGGGCCTGGCCAGCGAGTGGACGGATTTTAGCCATCCCACGCTGCTCAATGGCCAACGTTTTTCCTTCTATCCCAGCATCAGCCTGCCCTTGAATCAGAGCTTTGCCTTTGTCACACCCAAGATCGGGGTGCACCATACCCGCTATACGCTGACGGAAAACAATCCCGGTGGCGTGTCGGACCTGACCCGTACCCTGCCCATCCTCAGCCTTGATAGCGGACTTTTCATGGAACGGGATTGGGCTTTGCGCGGCAACGAATATTTGCAGACCCTGGAACCTCGGCTGTACTACCTTTACGTCCCCTATCAGGATCAAAGCCAGCTACCCAATTTCGACTCGGCGCTGGCGGATTTCAACTACGCGCAGATATTTTCGGAAAACCAGTTTATCGGCGGCGACCGGATCAATGACGCAAACCAGCTGACCGCCGCGCTGACATCCCGCCTGCTCGACCCGGCCTCCGGCCAGGAATGGATGCGCGCAACCATCGGCCAGCGCTATTACTTCAATGATCAGCAGGTGGTTTTGCCGGGCGGGGTCGCGCGCAGTGACAAGTCTTCCGATATCCTGGCCGCATTCAGCGGCCGGGTGACGCAAACCTGGAGCGTGGATACCGGGTTGCAGTACAACACTGGCCGGCAGCAATTCGAGAAGAGCAATATCGGCGTGCGCTACCAGCCTGAAGTGGGCAAGGTGCTTAATCTGGGCTACCGCTTTACCCGCGATGCGCTGGAGCAGGTGGATATTTCCTCCCAATGGCCAATACATGGCCGCTGGCATGGAGTGGGACGCTTAAATTTTTCCTTCCTCGACAACCGGCTTCTGGAGGGGCTGGCCGGGCTTGAATATAATGGCGGTTGCTGGGCGGCACGCGCGGTGATACACCAGTTTGCCACCGCCACTTCGGAGACCAGCAATTCGATTTTGTTCCAGCTTGAGTTGTTCGGCATGGGCAAAATCGGCTCCAATCCACTGGATATACTGAAACGGAACATTTCCGGATTTTCTCCGGCCCATCAACTTTCTTCACCGGCCACAACTTATGAACAGTACTAGAAAACAGCTGCTTTCCATCTATTTTGGCGTTTCCCTGCTGGGGGCCAGTGCGCTTTCCCCCGCCGCGGACACCGTGTCCGCCAGGGTGACCACGCTCGACCGCATCGTGGCGGTAGTGAACAGTGATGTCGTTACCCAGCTTGAACTCAATGAGCGTTTGCGCATGGTGACCCAACAGTTGCAGAAACAGGGGACGCCCCTGCCGCCGCGGGAAGTGCTGGAAAAGCAACTGCTGGAACGCGTCATCATGGAACGCGTACAGTTGCAGTTCGCGCAGGAGACCGGGGTCAAGGTGGACGACGCGCAACTCGAAACCGCCTTGCAGCGTATCGCGCAGGAGAATCGGCTCAGCCAGGAGCAGTTTCGCGCTGCCCTGGAAAAGGATGGCGTGGATTTCGGCAAATTCCGCGAGGAAATCCGCAAGGAAATCACCATGGCGCGCTTGCGGGAACGGGAGGTGGATAACCGCATCGCAGTAAGCGATGGGGAAGTGGAAAACTACCTGAGCTCGCGCAGCGAAGCATTGGGCGGAGGCAACGAGTTCAACCTGGCGCACATCCTGATCCGGGTGCCGGAACAGGCAAGCCCGGAACAGTTGCAGAAATACAAGGCAAAGGCGCAGCAGGCGCAGGATGAGCTGCGGGCAGGCAAGGATTTCAGGCAGGTTGCCGCCAGCTACTCCGATGCGGCCGATGCGATTCAGGGTGGCGTCCTCGGCTGGCGTCCTGCCGGCCAGTTGCCCGCCCTGTTCGTGGAGGCGCTGGAGGCGCTGAAAACCGGCGATAGCAGCCAGGTGCTGCGCAGCCCGAACGGTTTTCATATTCTGAAGCTACTCGACAAGCGCGGCAAGGATGCGCCTTTCGTGGTGCAGCAGACCCGCGCCCGCCATATTCTGATCAAGGTAAATGAAGTCATGTCCGAGCTGGACGCCAAAAATCGCGCCCTGCAAATCAGGGAGCGCGTGGACAATGGAGCCGATTTTGCCGAACAGGCGCGGCTTCACTCCGAAGATGGATCGGCCAGTCGTGGCGGCGACTTGAACTGGTTATCTCCCGGCGATACGGTGCCGGAGTTCGAGAAGGCCATGAATGCCCTCAAGCTGGGTGCTTTGTCCGAGCCGGTGCGTTCTCCTTTCGGCTGGCATCTGATTCAGGTGCAGGAACGCCGCGACGAAGATGTCAGCAAGGAGCGCAAACGCCTGCAGGCTCGCCAGGAAATTCGCGCCCGCAAGGCCGATGAGGCCTATCAGGAATGGCTGCGCCAGTTGCGTGACCGGGCTTATGTCGAGTACCGGCTGGAAGAGAAATAAAGACATTCCGGGCAACCCGAACATTGGCCACAAACCCACCGATTATTGCACTCACAGCAGGCGAACCCGCCGGGATTGGCCCGGATCTGTGCGTGCTGCTCGCCCAGCAGCATGTACCGATGCGGGTGATCGTGCTGGCGGACAAAGCCCTGCTGGCATCCCGTGCCAAGGCGCTCAAATTGCCACTGGCCATCATGGATTATGCGCCGTTCGCCGACCAGGCCGCTCCGTCCGGCGTACTCGAGGTGATGCATGTCCCCATGGCTGCGCCAGTCCAGCCCGGTAAACTTGATCCGGCCAACAGCGCCTATGTCCTGGAGACCCTGCGCCTGGCGGTGGAGGGATGCCTGAACGGCTCTTTCGATGCCATGGTGACCGCACCGGTGCATAAGGGCGTGATCAACGATGCGGGCATCCCTTTTACCGGGCATACCGAGTTTCTGGCTGAAAAAACCGGCACGTCACGGGTGGTGATGATGCTGGCGGGCGGGACGCCTGCGAGCAGCGAGCAGGGCCCCGCGCAGCGGGATGTGAGCGTCCGCGAGTATGGCTCGGCACCGCCGGACGCAGGCGTTGCAGCCGCCTCCGGGGTCGCATCCCCACTTCGTGTGGCCCCTGCTCTGCCCTGCGGCGGTGCGATGCGCGTCGCCTTGGCGACAACGCACTTGCCGCTCCGGGCCGTTGCCGGCGCCATTACGCGGGAAAGCCTGGCCGAGGTCATTCGCATCCTGCATCACGATCTCATTACCCGCTTCGGCATTGCCCGCCCGCGCATCCTGGTGGCGGGCCTCAATCCGCATGCCGGAGAAGGCGGACATCTCGGGCGCGAGGAAATCGAGGTCATTTCTCCCGTGCTGGAAGCCTTGCGCGCAGAGGGGATGGACCTGCGCGGTCCATTGCCGGCAGATACCCTGTTTGCCCCCCGCATGCTGGCCGAATGCGACTGCGTGCTGGCGATGTACCATGACCAGGGCCTGCCGGTGCTCAAGCACGCCAGCTTTGGCGGCGGCGTGAATGTGACGCTGGGTCTGCCCATCATCCGCACTTCGGTGGATCATGGCACGGCGCTGGACCTGGCCGGCAGCGGCAAGGCCGATCTGGGCAGCCTGCTGGCGGCGCTGGATATGGCAAGTGCGATGGTGCGGCAATGAAGCATATCCCCAGAAAACGTTTTGGCCAGAATTTCCTGATCGACCGCCAGGTCATTGCCGATATCGTCGCGCTCATCCGGCCCCAGCCTGATGACATGATGGTGGAAATCGGGCCCGGTCTGGGAGCGATCACGCAGCCGCTGCTCAAGACCTTGCGCCACTTGCACGTGGTGGAAATCGACCGTGACATCGTGGCGCGGCTGCATCGGGAATATGCGCCCGAACGTCTGACGGTGCATGCCTGCGATGCGCTCAAGTTCGACTTTGGCAGCCTGGGCGGCGGGCTGCGTGTGGCCGGCAACCTGCCCTACAACATTTCGACACCGCTCCTGTTCCATCTGGCTGACCATGTATCCTTAATTCGCGACCTTCACTTCATGCTGCAGAAGGAAGTGGTCGAGCGCATGGTGGCGGAACCGTCCACGTCTGCCTATGGCCGTCTGTCGGTGATGCTGCAATATTATTTTGCCATGGAAAATTTGCTGCACGTGCCGCCGCAGGCCTTTTCACCCGCGCCCAAGGTGGATTCGGCGGTGGTACGCATGATTCCATGGAGCGAGCGGCCATTTCCGGTTTGCGATGCAAGCCTGCTGGGGCAGGTTGTCACTGCGGCATTCTCCATGCGGCGCAAGACGCTGAAAAATACGCTGCACACTTATTTGAAGCCAGCCGATTTCGAGCAGTTAGGCATTGCCCCGGGGTTGCGAGCCGAGAATCTGGGCGTGCAGGATTATGTGCGAATCGTGAATCACCTGGACCGGAAGGCATGAGCAGCGGGCCTTCCGGTCTGGATGCATTGGATTTCGAGGCCATGCCGGATGAGCTCGGATTGTACCGCTCTTACCTCGATGTCCTCGGGCGTGTCACCAATCTGCTGCTCGAAGATCCGGGGGAAGAAAGCTGGGAGGAAGTGCTGCGGCTATTGGCGGGCGCCGCGCGCATCAACCATTGCGCCCTGTATCTCAACCAGCCTGGCGAGGATGGCAGCCCGCGGGCGCAGCTGTGCTCCTTGTGGTCTGCCAGCCCGCTTGACAGCACCGGATTGCAGAGCCTGGACTATGAAAATTATGACCTGCTCAACGATACGCTGCATATCGGCATGGTGCTGGTCAAGAACATGTCTGAACTGCCCGCGCCCGAGTTCAACCTTTTCAAAAGGATGCGCATCGGCAGTGTGATGTGCATTCCCCTCCTGGTGGCTGGAGAAATGTCCGGATTTCTCGGTTTCTTCAGTCCGCGCGCGAAATGCGACTGGCTGCCGATGGAGATCGATGTCTTGTGCGTTGCGGCCAGCAACTTCTCCGCCATGCTGGCACGGCAGCGCATGGAACATAGCCTGCGAGCCAGCGAGTCGCGCTTGCGGGTGCTGGTGGGCGCCACCGAAGATATCGTGATCGAGTTCAATGCCGGAGGAGAGATTCACAATCTCTGGTCTGACCACAGCCTGTTGCCCTCTTCATGCCAGCCCGGTACCTCGCTGAGCTCGGCTTTGCCCGCCGGCATGGCGCGGACCCTGCTGGATGCCGCTCCGGATGTGCTGGGCAGCGGTAAAAGCGAAGTGGTGAGTTTTGCGCTCGAAGATGCGCTGGGCGACCAGTATTTTACCGGCAGGCTGCAAACCGTTCCTTCCGAGAGCGGCCAGGACATGCATCTGGTCGCGCTGATCCGCGACGTGACTGCTCAGACGCAGGCCGAGGCACGCCGCCAGACCATGCTGGATACGCTCGATCTGCTGGAAGAGGCGATTATTGATATGACGCCACAGGGCAAGCTGACCAATGTCAGTGCCGGCTGGGAGAAACTGCGTGGCGGAGAGAAGTCGGGGCGCGTGCCGCATGAACAGTCGCTGCTGCAGTTTGTGCATCCCGACGACCAGGGGGAAGTTACCGCCACGCTGGGCAAGCTGGAAGGCGCGCCGCAAGGGCCGGGAAAAACCCTGCGATTCCGCCTGGGCAGAAAGAGCGGGGAATATTTGTGGGTCGAAGCGCGCCTGCTCGCGCACCGTTCGCCACAGGGACAGGTCACCTGCATGCGCGGCATCCTGCGCGATGTCACGGCATCCTATCTGGAGCAGAAGCGGATTACCCGGCTGGCTCTGCATGATCCCCTGACCAGCCTGCCAAACCGTGTGTTGCTGCATGACCACTTGCAGCAGGCGATTGTCCGTGCCCAGCGCAACGGTTCAAAAGTTGCCCTGGGCTTTATCGATCTGGATCATTTCAAGCAGATCAACGATACGCTCGGGCATCAGGCCGGGGATGCCGTATTGCTGACCATGAGCCAAAGATTGCAGGGCGCCATGCGGGAAATGGACACGCTTTGCCGCTGGGGAGGGGACGAGTTTGTGGCGCTACTGCCGGATACCGCACAGGAAGCGGATGTGCGGCACATCGCCAAGCGCTTGATGGAGGCGGGGCGGCAGGCGATAGCGGTGGAGGGGCAGGAAGTCATGCCGACGCTGAGTGCCGGTTTCGCCGTATTCCCTGATGATGCCAGCAGCGCCGAGTCGCTGATGGCCGTCGCCGATCACACCATGTTTCAGGCCAAGCGCAATGGCCGCAACAACGTCTGCTTCTTCAGCGACCTGCCGCCCGGGCTAGCGCAATTTGAATTGCTTGATCACCTGATCTAGCTCCGCCGAGAGGTTGGCCAGTTCTCTCGTGGCCTGCTCGCCGCTCATGGTGTCGACGGAAGCGTCCTGCACCATCTGGCTGATCTCATCGACATGGCCGCGAACTTCGGACACCATCTGATTCTGCGATGCTGCTCCGGTGGCGATACGTTCGATCATTTCCGAAACCCGTTCCACGCTGAGAACGATTTCCTGTAATGCCCGGCCCGCTTCGGTCGCCTTTTCCACGCCGCCCCGCACTTGTTCGGTGCCGCTTTGCATGGTGGAAATGGCATTCTGGGTTTCCTGCTGCACGCTCTGGATCATGCCGCTGATTTCCTGGGTGGCCTGGGCCGTTTTTTCCGCCAGCTTGCGCACTTCATCGGCCACTACCGCGAAACCGCGGCCCTGCTCGCCAGCGCGTGCTGCTTCGATGGCGGCATTCAGGGCGAGGAGATTGGTTTGCTCGGCGATGCCATTGATCACCGCTACAATGGCGCCGATTTCATCGGACTTGCGGCCCAGGCTATCCACGGCTGAAGAACCGAGGGTGACTGATTCGTTGATCCGGCGCATGCCCTGAATGGTTTCCTGCACGATATTGCCGCCTGATTGGGCCAGATTGGAAGCTGTGCGCGCTGCCTCGGAAACCTGGCTGGCGCTACCGGAAATTTGCGCCACGGTTTCCGACAGGGTTTCAGTGCTGGAGTTGATGCTGGCAACGGTCTGCTGTTGGGCGTCGAAGCGCTGGCGCACCCCTGCCATGAGTCCCTGAATGGTGTTGGCATCACGGTTGACGTGGCCGCTCATGGTCGCCACTTCGCCAATCAGCTCGCGCAGGTTCTCTGCCATCTTGTTGAAGCCATGGATGATTTCACCGATCATGTCGTGGCTTTCCATGCCGCAGGTATGGCTGATGTCCTTGTTGCTGATGGCCGTGGCCACTTGCGAGATGCGCCGCAGCTTGGACAGCAGCACCCAGTTCACCAGCCAGTAATTGGCCAGCCCGACAATGGCTCCCGCGGCCAGTGCGCTGACCACGAACCACACCAGCATGCCGGGTTTCCACTCCACGAACAGGTTGGCAAACACCGGAAACACCCCGCCCATCACCAGGCCAAGTGCCAGGAATGACAGCATCAGATTGCGCAGAACGCTAGGTTTCATTTTGATTCTCCCCCCAACTGTTGTTACTTGTGTGCACTGCTTTTTTGTATGAATTCGATCGGGTACCCGTCCGGGTCCTCGATGAAGGCGATGATGGTGGTGCCCGCGTTCATCGGCCCGGCTTCGCGCACCACCCGGACGCCATGCCCGCGTGCTTCCTCGCAGGCCCGGGTGGCGTCTTCCACCTCGATCGCCAGGTGGCCGAAAGCGTTACCTTGATCATAAGCGCTTGTGTCCCAGTTATGGGTAAGTTCGATCACGCTGTTTTCGGCTTCATCGCCATAGCCCACGAAGGCCAGGGTGAAGCGCCCCGCTGGATAGTCTTTTCGCCGCAACAGGCGCATGCCGAGGACTTCGGTATAGAAGGCAATGGATTTGTCGAGATCGGCGACGCGGATCATGGTGTGCAGGAGACGCATGTGAGGGGTTCTCGCTCAGGTGATGTAACGGTGATGTGCGCTGCGATTTTTTTCATCATAGCGCGCTTGGCGGGCAGAAAAAACCCCGTCGTAAACAGGTGTAAAGGTGATGGGGGTGAGGTTCAGAACTGGTGGTAGTCCGAGCCATGAATTTTCAGGAGCCCGCGCAGTTCGCTGAAATCCGGGCACGCCTGTTCCACGGTCCGCCAGAAGGCGGGCGAATGATTCATTTCGATGCGGTGGGCCAGTTCGTGGACCACGACATAATCGATGACCGGCGGCGGTGCCTTGATCAGGCGCCAGTTGAGGCGGATGGCGCCTGTGCTGGTACAGCTTCCCCAGCGGGTACGGGCGTTGCTGAGGCTTAGCCTCGACACCTCGACATCAAGCTGGCGGGCATAAGCGCTAACCCGGTGCTGAAAAAATGCCAGGGCTTCGCGCCGGTACCATTGCAGAACCCTGCTTGCCAGCGCATCGGGGCCGCACTTTTCCGGCATGAATACGCGCAGCACGCCTTCGGCGAGCAGCAATTTGCTCCTGGCGCCGCCATGTTCGACTGACAACTCGATCGGACTGCCGAGGAAAGGCAGAATCTGGCCCGTCTGCCAGACGATGGGCGGGGTGGCGCGGATGCGCATTGCATCGAGCCTGGCGAGAATCCAGGCGGATCTCTGCGCCAGAATTTTTTCCATTTCATGCTGTGGCAGGCGTGCGGGGACGCTGACGATCAATCCGCTGGGGTCGATTCTGAGACCGATGCTGCGCCGCCGCGAACTGCGCAGCAGCAGGTAGGATATTTCCTCGTTACCGAGAATGAGGCGGTGGCGCAAGCGGTCCACGTTCAAAGTCGCGCGCGATGTGCTGCATTTCCTGTTCAATCCATGTTTCCACCTGGCTGTTCAGCGCGCCGGCTTTCATCCCGCCTGCCTGAATGGGTTTGCCAATGCTCAGTGTGATGGTGCCAGGGTGTTTCAGGAAAGCATTCTTGCCCCAGAACTCGCCGGCATTGTGCGCTATCGGCAGGACCGTTGCGTCGCTGTGCGTGGCGAGAAAGGCGCCGCCAATATTGTATTTACCGCTGACGCCCGGCCTGACCCGCGTGCCTTCAGGAAAAACCACCACCCAGAAGCCTTTTGCCAGCCGTGCCTTGCCCTGCTCGGTGATCTGCCTGAGCGCTTCTTTTCCGGCGCTGCGATCTATGGCGATCGGGCTGGTCATGGCCAGGCCCCAGCCGAAAAACGGAATTCTGAGCAATTCCCTTTTCATCACCCATACCACCGGCGGGAAGACACACTGGAATGCCATGGTTTCCCATGCCGACTGATGCTTGGCGAGAATGATGCAGGGATGACCGGGTATGTTTTCCGTTCCAATAACCCGATAAGACAGGCCGCAGGTGAGTTTCATCCACCACAGCATGATTCGCGACCATAGTGCTATGAAGCGCGAGCGGGTGAGGGGGGGCAAAGGGAAGGCCAGCAGGGCGAGGACGGAAAAAAGCGGGGTGGTGACCAGTAGCCCCAGCGCATAAAGGGAGGAGCGCAGCCAGGTCATCATGCGTTGCGCGAGATCAGGTACTGCACTGCTTCAGCCAGGTCGGCGAACACCGGCGTGCCTTCCGGCAGGCCGCCCGCGGACAGGGTCTTTTCACCTTTTCCGGTGCGCACCAGGATGGGTTGCGCACCCATGGCTGCCGCTGCCTGCAGGTCGCGCAGCGAATCGCCGATGGCGGGCACGCCAGCCAGTTCAATATTGAAGCGTTTGCTGATTTCCTCGAACATGCCCGGCTTGGGTTTGCGGCAATCGCATTTCGAGTCCGCCGTGTGCGGGCAAAAGAATAGTGCATCGATGCGTCCACCCGCCTGGGCCAGGGCCTTGTGCATCTTGTCGTGAATGGTGTTGAGCGTGGTCATGTCGAACAGGCCGCGGCCGATGCCCGACTGGTTGGTGGCCAGCACCACGCGGTAGCCCGCCTGATTGAGGCGGGCAATGGCTTCCAGGCTGCCGGGAATGGGCTTCCATTCATCCGGGCTCTTGATGAACTGGTCGGAGTCGAAATTGACCACGCCATCGCGGTCGAGAATGATGAGTTTCATGATTTTTCGGTGAGGGGTGAGGGGTGAGGGGTGAGGGGTAAAACCACCATGCACCGCTTAGGCCCATCACTCATCACTCTTCACTCCTTACGATCAAGCTGCAAGTTTGGAAATATCCGCCACCTGGTTCATCAGGCCGCCGAGGGATTTGAGCAGGGCGAGGCGATTGTTGCGTATCAGCGGTTCATCCACCATCACCATCACGCCGTCGAAAAAGTTGTCCACTGCCTGACGCACGCCTGCCAATTGAGTCAGGGCGCCGGTGTAGTCCTCGTTCTGGAGCAGGGCCGCGACTTGGGGTGCGAGCTGGTTTACCGCAGCCAGCAGGTCGAGTTCGGCGGCGTCCGTCATCAGTGCCGGGTCGGCGTCGCCGCTCGGGGCCTCGGTCTTTTTTAGGATGTTCTGAATGCGCTTGTTGGCGGCAGCCAGGGCGGCGGCTTCGGGCAGACCGGCGAAGGTGCGCACGGCGGCGAGGCGCTTGGGTATGTCGCCCAGGCGCTGCGGACGTTGCGACACTACGGCATCAACTTCCTGCGCCGTGTAGCCTTGCTCGCGCAGGCTGCCGGCGAGACGGTCGTTAAAGAATTCTAGCAAGTTGCCCAGAACAGGAGAGTTCGCCGGATCAAGGTTTTGAGCGAAGGCCGCCTTGTCAGAGCCACGAGTGGTTGTGCCAATCTGGTTCTCAATCATTTGATCCATGATCATGCAACATGCACGAAGAAGTTCCTCCATCTTGAGAGGAATATCTCCCTCCATCAGCATGCGAATCACGCCCAGTGCATGGCGACGTAGCGCGAATGGGTCCTTGTCACCGGTCGGAATCTGGCCGATGCTGAACATGCCGACCAGCGTTTCCAGCTTGTCGGCCAGTGCCACGACGGTGCCAACCTGACCGCGCGGCAGGCTGTCGCCAGCAAAGCGCGGCTTGTAGTGATCCTCAATGGCATCGGCGATATCGGTAGCGAGACCATCATGTAGCGCGTAATAACGGCCCATGATGCCCTGTAGTTCCGGGAATTCGCCGACCATATCGGTCAGCAGGTCTGCCTTGGCGAGTAGCGCGGCCTGCTCGGCCTGGAGCGCGAGCGCTTCGTCGCCCAGTTGCTGGCCGATGGCCTTGGCGATGGCGCAGACGCGCTGCACGCGTTCACCTTGCGAGCCGAGTTTGTTGTGATAGACGACCTTGGCCAGGCTCAGCACGCGGGACTCCAGCGTGTTTTTGCGGTCCTGGTCGAAGAAGAACTTGGCATCGGCGAGTCGCGGGCGCACCACCCGCTCGTTGCCGCCGATCACGGCGCTAGGGTCGGAGGGGCGGATGTTGGACACGATCAGGAACTGGTTGGTCAGCTTGCCTGCCGCGTCGAGCAGGGGGAAATACTTCTGGTTGGCCTTCATGGTGAGGATCAGGCATTCCTGCGGCACGTCCAGAAATTCCTCCTCGAATTGGCCTGCCAGCACGTTGGGGCGCTCCACCAGTGCGGTCACCTCGTCCAGCAGGGCATCGTCATCAATCGGCCTCAGGTTGGGGCCGGCCTTGGCGGCGGCATCCTGCAACTGGCGCACGATGTCGGCGCGGCGTTTTTCAAAGGAGGGAATGACTGCGCCCTCGCTTTCCATCTGGCTCTCGTAACTGTCTGCATCCTGGATCGAAATGGCGGCAGTAGCGGCCTCGAAGCGGTGACCCCGGGTCATGCGGCCGGAACTCAGGCCAAGGATGGCGAGCGGAACGATGTCCGCGCCGTGCAACGCGACCAGGCCATGCGCCGGGCGAACGAAATTGACGGTGCTCCAGCCATCTGCCAGCTGGTAAGTCATCACTTTCGGGATGGGCAGCGCAGCGAGTGCGGCTTCCAGCGCTTGTTGCAGGCCATTGGCCAGCGTCGCCCCCTGCACTTCGGTATCGAAAAACAAGGCTTCTGCCTTGCCCTCGCCTTCACGCTTGAGCTGGGACACGATTCCAGCATCCAGTCCCATGCCCGCCAGCCTTTTCAACAATGCCTGGGTGGGCTGGCCATTGGCATCCAGCCCCACGCTCACCGGCATGAGCTTGTGCGATATCGGCTTGTCGGCCGCCTGAGTAGCGACTTGCGTGATATGCGCCGCCAAACGACGCGGCGAGGCGTAGGGGGTGACGCTCGATTCTTCGCTCGCCAGTCCTTGTGTCTTGAGAGATTCGAACAGCCTGGTGGAAAAGGCGATGCCCAGTTTTTTGAGCGCCTTGGGCGGCAGTTCTTCGACAAACAGTTCAACCAGAAGATTGTTCATATTCATGCCGCCTTCTCTTCCAGTTTTGCCAGGACTTCGTCAGCCCATTCCCTTGGAGCCATCGGGAAGCCTAGTCTTGCGCGGCTATCCAGGTAGCTCTGGGCGACGCTGCGCGCCAGATTGCGGATGCGGCCAATGTAGGCGGCGCGCTCGGTGACCGAGATGGCGCCGCGTGCGTCCAGCAGGTTGAAGGAGTGGCCGGCCTTGAGCACCTGCTCGTAGGCGGGCAGCGCCAGTTGTTGTTCCATCAGGTGTTTGGCCTGCTTTTCGTGAGCATTGAAGGCGGTGAGCAGGAATTCCACGTCGCTGTGCTCGAAGTTGTAAGTGGACTGCTCTACCTCGTTCTGGTGATAAACGTCGCGGTAGGTCAGCCCCTTGGTCCAGGTCAGGTCAAACACGTTTTCGACGCCCTGCAGATACATGGCCAGGCGTTCCAGGCCGTAGGTGATTTCGCCGGTGATGGGCTTGCAGTCGATGCCGCCCACCTGCTGGAAGTAGGTGAACTGGGTCACTTCCATGCCGTTCAGCCACACTTCCCAGCCCAGACCCCAGGCGCCGAGGGTCGGGTTTTCCCAGTCGTCCTCGACGAAGCGGATATCGTTCTTCTTCAGGTCGAATCCCAGCGCTTCCAGCGAACCGAGGTACAGCTCCAGGATGTTTTCCGGGGCAGGCTTGAGAACCACCTGAAACTGGTAATAGTGCTGCAACCGGTTGGGATTCTCGCCATAGCGCCCATCCTTGGGGCGGCGCGAGGGCTGCACGTAAGCGGCCTTCCATGGCTCTGGGCCGATGGCGCGCAGGAAGGTGGCGGTGTGGCTGGTGCCGGCACCGACTTCCATGTCGTAGGACTGAAGCAAGGCGCAACCGCGTTCGGCCCAGTAGCGCTGGAGCGTGAGAATGATGTCCTGGAAAGTCAGCATGAAGGAAGGAAGCCGCCAAAAAGCGCTGATTTTACTGTATTTCAGGGGTACGGGGAAATTCCTGCTGAAGCTTGGAAGAGCCTGTGCATCCAGCTTGAATATATATGGCATTAAGTCCATAATTCGCCCATGAGATGGGCTGTCCTCTTCCACGACGATTTTGCCGCTGAGTTTTCGCTGCTGGCCGAATCCTTGCAGGACGAACTGCTTGCTCACGCTCTGCTGCTGCGCGATTTCGGCCCCGGCTTGGGGCGTCCGACAGTGGATACGTTGAAGGGGTCGAGGCACGCTAACATGAAAGAGTTGCGCTTCAGCTGGGCAGGCGAAGTATGGCGCGTTGCCTTTGCCTTCGATCCGGCACGGCAGGCGATTCTGCTGGTCGGTGGCGACAAGGGCGGCTCGGACCAACGGCGCTTTTACAAACGGCTGATTTCGCTGGCAGACTCGCGGTTTGATGCACATCTGGCCGCAACGGGCAAGGAGCACAAACATGGCAAGAAATCTTGATCACCTGCTGGCCGAACTACCAGCCAAACGCCTGACCGCCATTGAGGCGCGCGCCGGTGAATTGGCGACACTGAAAGACTTGCGCCTGGCCGTGGCGCAAACGCAGCAAGATCTCGCTGCCGCGCTGGGCGTGGGGCAAGACACGATTTCACGTTTGGAAAAACGTAGCGACATGCTGCTCTCCACCTTGCGTCGTTATGTCGAGGCGATGGGTGGCAAGCTGGAGCTGGTGGCGCAATTCCCCAACCGTCCGCCAGTAGTCATTGACCATCTGGCTCCGGAAAGCAGCCCGCGTAGGGCGCAATAACCGAAGGGCATTGCGCCGAATGTTAATCATCGTAACCCAACCCCCTTTCGTCTCCGCCAGCCCAATCCGGCGGATAGACACCTTCGGCAACCAGATGGTGAAACGTCGAATAAGGCCAATCGGCTACACGCCTGACCAACCCATGTTTCAACGGGTTGATATGCACATAATCCATGTGCGCCCGGTAATCCGCCTCGTCCCGAATCAGGTGTTCCCAATACCGTCGTTGCCAGATGCCTCGCTCGCCCCGGCGGACGCGCACGGCGGATAATTTCTCGCCGCGCGGTATCACCTTGGAAAAGCCCATTTTGATCAATCGCCACCGGGTCGCGAAATCCGCATCTTCTGGTGGCAACTCGATCACGCAATGCAGGTGGTCGGGCAAAACCACCCAGCCGTGGATGTGGAAAGTGTGGCGTTTACGCACAGCGCGAACAGCTTGCCGCAACAAATCAATATGCTGCGTGAGCAGGTCGTTTCCGTGCCGTTGCAGCAAATTGACAGTGAAAAAATAAGTTCCGCCCGGATGCCAGGCTCGACGGTAATCAGGCATGGGGCGAGTATCGGGGCATTTGACATGCGGCGCAATGCCCTACGGTTATTGCGCCCTACGGGAGCTGCATTTCAGGGAGGCCGGGAATGGGGCGGAGAACCCGCCCCATTGGATTAAACCTAGAACAGCGGACGCTTGATGGTGAATGCGCCGCGTAATTGGCCCAGGGTGTAGCCGGTGGCCTTGTCGTGGGGGAACTCTGTTGTCAGGATATCCTTTGCAGCTTGAGCGCGGACCTCATCCGTGCCGTGGCACTTGAGGCAGACGTCCTGCAGCGGGATCGCTTTCATGTAGCGGAAATATTTGCCCTGCGGCTCGGTGACGATTTCGGCGAAATCCATGTTGGCCGGGTTTTCCTTTTCCAGGCGCTTGTCAAAATCCACCAGAACTTTCTGTTCCCATGCATCGGGTGTTCCGAGTAGTGGATTGCGCACTTTCAGCGATACGCGGCTCACGTGCCAGCCGTTCTTGCGTGAGGCTTGGGAGGCGATGGCGGGGGCAATGTCGCGGCATACCTTGATGGAGGAGGCGGGGCCGTTGGCTTCCATTTCCTTTTTCAGTTCACCGCCCAGCTGAGTGGCAAACTCTTTCACAACCTTGCGGGCTTCGTCCTGATATTTGGCCATGTCATCGGCCATGACGGGAAAGGCGATGGAAGTGGAAAATGCTGCGGCAACCAGATAGTGCAATTTCATGTTGTGGCTCCTTCGGTTTGGTTACGCGTATGGCGTCAATGAGGCTTGTCGACCCGGATCAGCCCGGAAATAGATGATCTTTCGATCACGGTTCATTGTATTTGCGTTTGGCTGGATAGGGAAGCCTGCCTCAGTTTTTCGCACTGCTCGCCATGAGCGCATGCTTGGCCGCGCGGTTCAGCTTTTTGAGCGCCGCTTCGCGCCGTGAGGCGGAAGCGCGGTCGGCGTGGGGCTCGGTATAAACCATCTGCACTGGCAGGCGGGAGCGGGTGTATTTTGAGGCCGTGCCATCGTTATGCGCGCCGAGGCGCTTGTCCAGATCATTGGTGATGCCGGTGTAAAGCGTGCCGTCGGCGCATTCCAGCAGGTAGCAGAACCAGCTCAACGCCTGAATCGCCATGTCGCAACGAGCAGCAAGGCCATCAGCAGCAGCGCGGGCAGATTGCCGAAGCGGACGAAAGGCGTGCTGCCCTGAAAGGCTTGCGCCTGAACTTCCAGAATCGTGGTTGTGAAAACCGGGGCTTGTTGTTCAACCATCCCGCGTGGGTTGATGATGGCCGTTACGCCGGTATTGGTGGCGCGCAGCATGGTGCGCCCGCTTTCCAGGGCGCGCATCTGGGCAATCTGCAGATGTTGCCAGGGGCCGATGGAGTGCCCGAACCAGGCGTCGTTGGTGAGGTTGGCCAGCATGGTTGCCTGTGGCAGCTGGCGGATGATTTCCTCGCCGAAAACGTCTTCATAGCAGATGTCCACTGCCAGTTTCAGCCCGGTAACGGACATCGGCTGCTGCACTTCGGCGCCGCGGGAAAAGTCGGAGAGGGGAATGTGCAGGATATTCAGCACCCAGTCGAGCAGGGGGCGCAGCGGCAGGAACTCGCCAAAGGGGACCAGATGCGATTTGCGGTATGTTTGCGCCGGTGATGTTCCCAGGCTGAATGCGCTGTTGAAATATTCGGCGGGCGTGCCTGCCTCGGGAACGCCGAATACCACGTCGCCGCCACGCTGCTGCGCCAATGTTTTTAGCTGTTCGAGATAGAGCGTGGGCACGTCATCGATGAACATGGGCAGGGCGGTTTCCGGCATGATGATCAGCCGGCCACGGCTCTCTGCCGCCAGGCGGGCATAGGTGTCCAGCGTGGCACGCGCCTTTTCCGGGCGCCATTTCATATCCTGTTCGATGTTGCCTTGCAGCAGTGAAACGGCCACCGGTTCGCCGACAGGTTCGACCCATTGCGCCTGGCTGAGCGCCCACCCGGCGCATGGCACGAGAATGAGCGCAGCGGCCGCCCGGCGGCGCTGCTTGCCTGCCGCGAGGCTGGCCAGCGCCCCGGCACAGATGGCTGTTGCCAGCGAAACGCCATAAACCCCGAGCAGCGGGGCGAAGCCGGACAAGGGGCTGGCCGGGACTTGTGAATATCCCACCGCCAGCCAGGGAAAACCGGTCAGGACCCAGCCTCGCGACCATTCGCTCAGGGCCCACAGGGCGGGAATCAGCACCATCAGGCGCAGAGCGGATGGAGCAGATTTGAAGCGCCCCTGTAGCCCGCCCGCCAGTGCCGGGAAAAGTGCCAGTAATGCGCAGAACAGAGAGGTGGCTGCCACCCCCGCGGCGAGTGGCATGCCGCCAAAATCATGCAGGCTGACATAAATCCAGCTCACCCCGGTGCCGAAAAACCCCAGGCCGAAAGTGAAGCCTTCGAGGGCGGCCTGCTTTGCGCTGGTGGCTTTGTGCCAGAGGAAAAAAAGCCCGGCCAGGGCCAGTATGGGCAGCGGAAACCAGTAGAAGGGCGCGAAGCCGAAAACCGCCAGCGCGCCCAGCGCCGGTGCGAGGATGAAGGTCAGCAGGGAGCGCTGAACTTGTGGCGCGGCCATGTTTTTCACCGGAGACGCTTATTCCGGGAGCGGTTTTTCGCTGGCGAAAAGCTGGGCGATCTGCTCGCGTTCGCGTACCAGGTGGATACTGGACCCATCCGCCATGACTTCCGCGGCACGCGGGCGAGTGTTGTAATTGGAGCTCATGCTCATGCCGTAGGCCCCGGCAGACATGATCGCCAGCAGATCACCCTCGGCCAGCGTCAGGCTGCGGTCGTGACCGAGGAAGTCGCCGCTTTCGCACACCGGGCCGACGATTTCGTAGTTTTGTGTAGCGCCAGTGGCGGAAACGACCGGCAGGATGGCGTGATAGGCGTCATACAGGGCGGGGCGGGCAAGGTCATTCATGGCGGCATCGACGATGGCAAAGTTCCTGGTTTCGCCATGCTTCAGGTACTCCACCCGGGTGAGCAGCAAGCCGGCGTTGCCGACCAGGGCGCGGCCCGGCTCGATGATGATTTTGTGGCGGTGCTTGCCAAGCCGCGCCAACAGGGTTTTTGCATATTCCTCCGGCGATGGCGGGGTTTCGTCCTGATAGCGAATGCCTACCCCGCCGCCAAGGTCCAGATGGTGCAGGGCAATGCCGTCCTGCTGGAGGCGGTCAACGAGGTCCAGCACCTTGTCGAGCGCATCGGCGAAAGGCGAGACTTCGGTGATTTGCGAGCCGATATGGCAATCGATGCCCTGGATGGAAATGTGCGGCAGGGTGCTGGCCAGGCGGTAAAGGCGCGGGGCATCCTGGTAGGCGACACCAAATTTGTTGCCCTTGAGGCCGGTGGAAATATAGGGATGGGTCTTGGGGTCGACATCGGGGTTGACGCGCAGGCTCACCGGCGCGGTTTTTCCCAGGCTGCCCGCGACCTGGTTGAGCCGCAGCAGCTCGCTTTCCGATTCGACGTTGAAGCACAGGATGCCGGCTTCGAGGGCTTGGCGCATTTCACCCGCCGTCTTGCCCACGCCGGAGAACACCACTTTCCCCGGATTGCCGCCGGCTGCCAATACCCGTTGCAGTTCGCCGCCGGACACAATGTCGAAACCTGCCCCGAGGCGGGCGAACAGGTTGAGAATGGCCAGGTTGGGATTGGCCTTGACGGCGTAGCACACCAGGTGCGCCCGCTCCGCGAGCGCGTTGTCAAAGGCCTGGTAGGCCTGGGTCAGCGCAGCGCGGGAATAGACGTAGCAGGGGGTGCCGAATGTAGCGGCGATGTCGTGCAGGGGAACGGATTCGGCGTGCAGTTCGCCATTGATGCGTTGAAAGGTACTCATTTTTGATCCTGTTGCGGAGCAGCGGGAGGCGGAGGCAGGTAAAGCGGGCCTTTATGGCCGCAGCTGGCGAGCAGCAGGCCGCACAGAACTAGCATCAAAACAGGCCGCATAGTATTCTTCCTCAGTAATTCAGCACGAAATTTTAACATAACGGTACCACTCATGACCTCAAGCGAATTCAACCTGTTGGTGGAAACCACTCTGGCTCAAATCGAACAGTCCGTCGAAACGAGTGGCGCGGATATCGATTTTGAAACCACCGCCGGCATCCTCGAACTCGAATTTGATAACGGCAGCAAAATCATTATCAATCGCCAGTCCGCCACTCAGGAGCTATGGGTGGCGGCAAAATCCGGAGGTTACCACTATCTCTGGAAGGACAACGCCTGGCGCAACACGCGCGACGGCAGCGAACTGTTCGCTTCCCTGAGCCGCTATGTGAGCGAGCAGGCGGGAGAAGCGCTGGAACTGAAGCCCTAGCGTATGTCAGCTTTTCCCGGTCCGAAAAATGCGCCGATCGATTTCCAGAACAAGACCTTTCTGGTTATCGACGACATCATCGGCGTGCGTTCCTCGATGCGCATCACCATCACCACCTTTGGCGGCGTCAAGGTCGACATGGCGGCGAATGCGGCGGATGCGATCAACAAGATCGAGCATCGCAACTACGACATCATTCTCTGCGACTATTCACTGGGTGAAGCCAAGGATGGGCAGCAATTGCTGGAAGAGCTCAAGCGGCGGCGCCTGATCCGGAATACCACCATTTTCATGATGGTGACCGCCGAACGAGGCTACGAGAAAGTGGTCAGTGCAGTTGAACTGGCGCCGGACGACTATCTGATCAAGCCTTTCAGCGGCGAGGTGTTGCGCACCCGGCTCGAACGCCTGGCACACAAAAAAGCTTTCCTGGCGCCGATCTACGAGTTGATGGAACGTCAGGAAATACGCAAGGCGGTGCAGGTGTGCGATCAGCGTTTGCAGGCCGCTGGCCCCTATCTGCTCGATGTGTTGCGCCTCAAGGGCGAGTTGCTGCTGCTGATTTCGGAATTCGCGAGCGCGAGCCAGGTTTATGAACATATTCTGGCCATGCGCGAAATTCCCTGGGCCAGAATGGGCCTGTCCCAGGCACGGTATTTTCTGGAAAACCACGCAGCGGCAGCGGAAGGGTTCAAGCAGATTATTGCCGATCACCCCAATTATTTGTCCGCTTATGACTGGCTGGCCAAGGCTTACACCGCCCTGGGAGACGAGGCATCGGCACAGCGGGTGCTGATGGAAGGGGTGGCCAGGTCGCCCCGGACATTGCAGCGGCAGAAAGACCTGGGCGAAAGCGCCTACCAAAATGAGGATCTGGATACTGCGCAGGGCGCGTTTGAAGCCGTGCTGGAATTCGGCAAGTTTTCCTCTTTCACCGAGCCCGAGGATTTCGCCAACCTGAGCCGCACTTTTCTTGAAAAAGGTGAGTACGATCAGGCTTTGACAGTCATGGGCAATGCTCGCAAGGTATTTGAAAAATCTCCGCAGGTCATGCTGCATGCCGCCGTGATGGACAGC
This sequence comes from Sulfuricella sp., assembly GCA_041651995.1. Lineage (NCBI taxonomy): Bacteria > Pseudomonadati > Pseudomonadota > Betaproteobacteria > Nitrosomonadales > Sulfuricellaceae > Sulfuricella > Sulfuricella sp. Next base: position 65,880 of record JBAZID010000011.1, read on the forward strand.
ATGATTCACGGCAAGGCCGGCAACAAGGAAGCGGCTGAGCGCGCATTCGACGAAGCGCGTTCGCTGTTCGGCGCGGCGGGTGAAAAACCGGAGTCCCTGGCCCTGGATATGGTGCGTGCCTGTTATCAGCAAGGCGACCAGGCGGCGGGCGAAAAAATCACTCAGGATCTGGTCAAGAACAATCATGACAACCCGGCCGTGCTGAAGCGCACGGAGCAGATGTTCCAGCGCATGGGCATGCATGACCATGGCAAGGAGCTGATCCACAATTCCTCGCGCGAAGTGATTGCGCTCAATAACCGCGCCGTGAAGCTGGCCCAGGCGGGCGACCTGAAGGGCTCGGTCGAGTTGTTGATGCAGGCTGCCGATCAGCTCAAGGCCAATAACGTGGTGGTGCTCAATGCCGCCCACGCGATTTTGACTTATCTGAGCCAGACTGGCTGGGACGAGCGGCTGGCGGCCACCGTGCAGGAATATCTGGATACCGTGAAACAGCGCGACCCCCAGCACAAGAAATACCTTACGCTGGCAGCAATTTACAAGGATCTTGCGAGCAAGTTCGGAGTCACGAAGTGATCTCCCCGGAAGGCCGGCCCGAGTCACTGGCAACGCTTGATTTCGCTTCCCTGTTTGCCTCGGGCATCCATGAAGTCAAGAATCAGCTGTTCCTGTTGCAGAGCGCAGTCGAGGAAGTGAGCCGGGAAGACTGGGTCAGGGAGCACACTTCCGCCCAGACGGCATTAAACCGGCTTGATCAGGGTAGTGCACGGATCGGCCGGCAGCTGGCCCGCTTGCTTGGCCTCTACCGCATTGCCCAGGGGCATTATCAGCTCGATATCGCTTACCATGAGGCGGCTGAACTGCTGCAGGACGTTGTGCTCGAGCTCAGGCCTCTGCTGGGCGAACAACGTGCGGCAGAATTGGTTGTGGCGGGAGGGGAAGCACTGTACGGATTTTTCGACCGGGAAATCGTGCGTGGCATCTTGCTCAATGCCGTTCACAACGCCTTGCGCTTCAGCACAGGGAAGGTCCGCGTTAGCGCGGCTAAAGAGGGTGATTATCTGTGCTTCCGGGTCGAAGACGATGGCCCCGGTTTTCCGTCCGGAATATTGTCAGCGGAGGCTGCCCGGACAAAACTCGATCTGCGCGGAGGAAACTCGGGATTGGGTTTGTATTTTTCCGTCACTGCCGCTGCGCTGCATCATAGCCAGGGGAAAAAGGGTTTTGTGACGTTGCAGAACGGTGGCGCGCTGAAGGGTGCCGTGTTCGCGTTGCATCTTCCGTGACGGGTTCTATCCCCCTTCGCGAGTCTGGTTTATAGCAGCGTGAAGAACTTCAGGAACGGCCCCGCCAGTTGGGGTGTGCGGATCATTTTTCGATAATCGCCATGCCTGAAATGCAGCTGCCCGCTGGCGACTGCCACGCCCAGGCCGGCGATGCCGAGCCCTTCTTTTTTCCATTTAGCCCATTGTTCGGGTGTCGCGCGCAGATCCCAGTTGGCGGCAGGGCTATTGGCCGCGTTGTGAAGCCCCGCCTGCTCGATTCTGCCATTTTTCACTTCCACCAGTACCGCCGGATGGATTGCATCAATGAAGCCAAAGGCGATGACTGAATCGAAGCTGGCCGCTGCCAGCGGCTCCACCATGTCTGGATTGGCATTCCATTGAGTGGTGAAGCGTTCTGCCCATTCAGGTGAAAAGAGTCCTTCCATTTGCTATGCCCCCAGGGTTTTTCTGGCTCTTTGTATGGCGAGCCGGACCTGCTGCGGAGCGGTGCCGCCGATGTGATTGCGGCTGTTGAGCGAGCCTTCCAGCGTCAGGACGGCGAAGATATCCTCGCCGATCAGGGGCGAGAATTCCGCGAGCTGTGCCAGGGTGAGTTCGCTCAGGTCGCATTTCCGGCTTTCGGCATAACGCACCGCGCGGGCCACGGCTTCATGCGCGTCGCGGAATGGCAGCCCTTTTTTTACCAGGTAATCCGCCAGGTCGGTGGCCGTGGCATAGCCCTGGAAAGCGGCCTGGCGCATGGCATCCTTGTTGACCGTGATGCCGGTGATCATGTCGGCGTAGATGCGCAGGGTGGCGTTGAGGGTGTCCGCGGTGTCGAACAGCGGTTCCTTGTCCTCCTGGTTGTCCTTGTTGTAGGCCAGCGGCTGGGCTTTCATCAGGGTCAGCAGCGCGACCAGGTGGCCGGTGACGCGCCCGGTCTTGCCGCGCACCAGTTCCGGCACGTCGGGATTTTTTTTCTGCGGCATGATGCTGGAGCCGGTGCAGAAGCGGTCGGCGATGTCGATGAAGCCGAAGCGCGGGCTCATCCACAGGATCAGTTCTTCCGACAGGCGCGAAAGATGGGTCATGATCAGTGCGGCGCAGGCGGTGAATTCGATGGCGAAATCGCGGTCGGATACTGCGTCCAGCGAGTTCTCGCACACCCCGTCGAAGCCCAGTTCGCGCGCTACCATTTCGCGGTCGATGGGGTAGCTGGTGCCGGCCAGCGCGGCGGCGCCCAGGGGCAGGTGGTTGGCGCGCTTGCGGCAGTCGGCGAGGCGTTCGCCGTCGCGCTTGAGCATTTCGAAGTAGGCCATGAGATGATGGCCGAAAGAAACCGGCTGGGCGACCTGCAGATGGGTGAAGCCTGGCATCACGGTGTCGCTGTGCTGCTCGGCAAGATCCAGCAGGGCGGCCTGCAGATTGCGGATCAGCACGGACAGGGCGTCGATCTCGCTGCGCAGCCACAGGCGGACATCGGTGGCCACCTGGTCGTTGCGCGAACGGGCGGTATGCAGGCGCTTGCCGGCATCGCCCACCAGCGCGGTGAGGCGCTTTTCAATGTTGAGGTGGACATCCTCCGCGTCGAGAGACCAGGCAAACTGGCCGGAGCGGATTTCTTCCAGAATTTGCTGCAAGCCCTTGCGAATGGATGAAAGGTCGTCTATGTTCAGGATGCCGACGGCATGAAGCATGCCGGCATGGGCGAGCGAGCCCTGGATGTCGAATTCGGCCAGGCGGCGATCAAAGTCCACTGACGCTGTGTAACGTTTGACCAGTTCCGAAACAGGTTCGTTGAAGCGGCCGGACCAGGCCTGTGCGGCAGACGGGCTTTTATCTTGCATCGTGTCGGGGTCTTATTCAGAATTAGGAACATGGCAAGTATAAATCAAAACCAGCGGCCCCCGGTGGCCCTGCCCAATTTTTGCAATCTGGGGGTGAACCTGCGCATTCTGCTCGCCGTAAATGGCATGAGCCTGATCGCGGCTGGCCTGAAAGCATCCACCTGGGCCTTGTTCTGGCAGGAGTTGATGGGAATTGCCGTGCTGGTGCAGCCGGTATTGCTGTTGAGCCTGCTGCTGCTGTGCACGGTGCGAAAATTTCTGGATCGCCTGCCTTATCGGGGCGGCATCGTGATGGTCGTGCTACTGGAAGAATTGCTGACCACGCTGGCGTATTTCCTGGGGCGCGAATTGCTGGATACGGTTGAATCATTTCAGCTGTACCGATACTGGATATTCACTTTCTTGCTGACAGCCACGCTGCTGGTTTATTTCAATTTACGCAGCCGCGCGCTTTCGCCAGCCTTGAGCGAGGCCCGGTTGCAGGCGCTGCAGGCGCGCATCCGGCCCCACTTCCTGTTCAATAGCATCAATGCGGTGCTGAGTCTGATTCGCAGCAATCCGAAAGCGGCGGAAACCGCGCTGGAAGACATGGCGGACCTGTTTCGCGTGCTCATGGCGGACAATCGCAATCTGGTCGGCCTTGAGCAGGAAGTGGCCTTGAGCCGCCAGTATCTCGGGCTGGAGCAGTTGCGGCTGGGAGAGCGTTTGCGGGTGATATGGCACACGGAAAAAATGCCGCACGATGCGCTGATCCCCCCCCTGGTTTTGCAGCCCTTGCTGGAAAATGCCGTATATCACGGTATCGAGCCGTCGATTCTGCCGGGCGAGATTTGTGTCAATATTTACAGTAGCCGCAACCAGGTTCATCTGGTATTGCGCAACCCCTATCGCAACGAAGGGAATCACCATAGCGGCAACAAGATGGCACTGGGAAATATACGCGAAAGACTGGCGCTGCATTTTGATGCCGAGGCAAGCCTGACAACGCAAATCAGCGATAACGCTTATCAGGTGCACATCGTGATTCCCTATATGAAGCAGTGAGGGCCCATGGCCGATCCAATAAGAATACTGATCGTGGACGACGAAGCGCCGGCGCGTAACCGCCTGCGCGAGGTGCTGGCGGATTGTGCGGAAAATCTGCCGGTAATTGCGGCGGGAGAGGCGGCATCGGGGCGGGAGGCGCTTGACTGGCTGGAGCACAACACGGTTGACGTGGTACTGCTGGATATCCGCATGCCGGAAATGGACGGGATTGAGCTGGCGCGGCACATGCAGAAATTGAAAAATCCCCCCGCAGTGGTTTTTTGTACCGCATATGATCAGCATGCCATTGAGGCATTCGAGGTTAATGCCATCGATTATCTGCTCAAGCCTGTTCGGCGGGAGCGCTTGATCCTGGCGCTAAACAAGGCGCAGGCATATTCACGGCTACAGTTGAAAGCCGTGTCTCGCCAGCCACGGGTTAACCTTGCCATGTCCGTGGGGGGCAAAATAATGCTGGTGCCAGTGGCGGACATTGTGTTTCTTCGGGCGGAGCAGAAATACGTGACGGTGAGAACGCTGATGCATGAATACCTGACGGAAGAGTCTCTGATGCATCTGGAGCAGGAGTTTGGTGAGCACTTTGTGCGCATACACCGCAATTGCATCGTGGCACGAGATTTTATTGCCGGTTTTGAAAGGCAGCAGCCCAGCAGCGAGGATGAAGCCGGAAGCTTTGCCTGGACGGTTTTGCTGCGCGGCCTGGAAGAGAAATTGCCGATCAGCCGCAGGCATCGGCATATCGTCAAGGAAACGGCGGGCGATTGAGTTTCTCAGGGGGAATGTAATATGTGTTGACATGCGGCCCGGGAAAGTAGAAAATGGCGCGCTTCGTTAACGGAGGGGTTCCCGAGCGGTCAAAGGGATCAGACTGTAAATCTGACGGCTCAGCCTTCGAAGGTTCGAATCCTTCCCCCTCCACCAGGATTTGTAGGTGTAAAAGCGGCGTGAAAGCGCCGTTTTTAGTCGGTAAAAGTAATTAAGTGCGGGTGTAGCTCAATGGTAGAGCAGAAGTTTTCCAAACTTACGACGAGGGTTCGATTCCCTTCACCCGCTCCAGATAGTAGCCCATGTAGCTCAGTGGTAGAGCACTCCCTTGGTAAGGGAGAGGCCGACAGTCCGATTCTGTCCATGGGCACCAATTAATTTCGCGCTAGAAAGGACGGCTAGATCATGGCAAAAGGCAAGTTTGAACGTACCAAACCGCACGTAAACGTGGGCACGATTGGTCACGTGGATCATGGCAAGACGACTTTGACGGCGGCGATCACAACGATATTGTCGAAGAAATTTGGTGGAGAAGCCAAAGGCTACGACCAGATTGACTCGGCACCGGAAGAAAAGGCACGCGGCATCACCATCAACACCGCGCACGTGGAATACGAAACGCAGGCTCGCCACTACGCCCACGTTGACTGCCCGGGACACGCCGACTACGTCAAGAACATGATCACGGGCGCAGCCCAGATGGACGGCGCCGTGCTCGTGGTATCCGCAGCAGACGGCCCGATGCCCCAGACCCGCGAGCACATCCTGCTTGCCCGTCAGGTTGGCGTACCCTACATCATCGTCTACATGAACAAAGCCGACATGGTCGACGACCCCGAACTGCTGGAACTGGTTGAAATGGAGATTCGCGAACTACTCTCCAAATATGACTTTCCAGGCGACGACACCCCCGTCATCATCGGCTCGGCACTGAAAGCCCTCGAAGGCGACCAGAGCGACATCGGCGAACCCTCCATCTTCAGGCTGGCAGACGCACTCGACAGCTACATCCCGCAACCGGAACGCGCCATTGACGGCACCTTCCTGATGCCAGTGGAAGACGTCTTCTCCATCTCCGGACGTGGCACCGTCGTAACCGGCCGTATCGAACGCGGCATCGTCAAGGTCGGCGAAGAAGTTGAAATTGTCGGCATCAAGCCCACCATCAAAACCACCTGCACCGGTGTAGAGATGTTCCGCAAACTGCTCGACCAGGGTCAGGCAGGCGACAACGTCGGCGTACTGCTGCGCGGCACCAAGCGAGAAGAAGTCGAGCGCGGCCAGGTACTGGCCAAGCCAGGCTCCATCACCCCGCACACCAAATTCTCGGCAGAGATCTATGTGCTCTCCAAGGATGAGGGCGGCCGTCACACCCCATTCTTCCAGGGCTACCGTCCGCAGTTCTACTTCCGCACCACCGACGTAACCGGTGCGATCGAACTGCCGGCCGGCACGGAAATGGTCATGCCGGGAGACAACATCTCGATCAACGTTGCGCTGATCCAGCCGATCGCCATGGAAGAAGGCCTGCGTTTCGCGATTCGCGAAGGCGGCCGTACCGTTGGTGCCGGTGTCGTGGCCAAGGTCATCGAGTAATTCAAGAAGCGCTCAGCCGTCAGTATTCAGCCATCAGGAAAATCTGATGATGGCTGAATGCTGATAGCTGAGCGCTGACAGCTTAAACACAGGCCAGTAGCTCAATTGGCAGAGTATCGGTCTCCAAAACCGAGGGTTGGGGGTTCGAGGCCCTCCTGGCCTGCCATTCACAGCCGGCAATGCGGGTGTGTTAAACGTTCGCTTTGCAGTGGCTATATTAAGTACACATGACAACAACAGACAAGATCAAGCTGGGCCTGGCGTTTCTGCTGCTGATGGCGGGAGTAGCCGGCTTTTACTATTTGGGCAATCAGGCCACTGTGATCCGGGTGCTTGCGGTACTTGCGGGAGTGGCCGCTGCCGCGACCGTGGCCTGGATGTCGCAACCTGGCAAGCAATTTCTTGCTTTCAGTAAAGAGTCCGTAGCCGAAACACGCAGGGTGGTGTGGCCAACCCGCAAGGAAACGATGCAGACAACAGGCGTGGTATTCCTGTTGGTGGTGGCAGTGGCCCTGTTTTTGTGGGTGGTGGATGCCAGCCTGATGTGGTTGGTGCAGTTGCTGATGGGGCAGGGGGATTGATGTCGAAACGCTGGTATGTGATACACGCCTACTCGGGTTTCGAGAAGAGTGTGCAACGTGCATTGCTGGAGCGCATTGAGCGTGCAGGCATGCAGGACAAGTTTGGTGAGATTCTGGTGCCGCTGGAAGAAGTGGTGGAGATGAAGGGTGGGCAGAAATCCATCAGCGAGCGAAAGTTCTTCCCGGGCTACGTGCTGGCCCAGATGGAAATGACGGATGAGTCCTGGCACCTGGTTAAAAGTACACCCAAGGTAACCGGGTTCGTCGGTGGCAGCGGCAACAAGCCCACTCCGATTACGGATAAGGAAGTCGAAGCCATTCTGAGGCAGATTCAGGAGGGTGTGGAGAAGCCGAAACCCAAGGTGCTGTTCGAGGTGGGTGAAGCGGTCCGCGTTACAGAAGGTCCATTCAACGATTTCCACGGCAATGTGGAAGAGGTGAATTACGACAAGAACAAGTTGCGTGTGTCGGTGCTGATTTTTGGCCGTGCCACGCCGGTCGAGCTGGATTTCGGTCAGGTCGAGAAAGCATAAACAGGCGATTCGGAGCGCGGGGCTCCGAGTTGTTTTTAAAGGGCGCGCGTCTCAAACAAGATGCGCGTGCAATACGGGAAGGCTAGCAACTTCAGGCGCGGTATTGTCGTGCCGGAAAACCCCGATTTCCAGATTGCTGGCCGTTAGACCCATACACAAGGAGTAGTTGAAGTGGCAAAGAAAATCATTGGCTACATCAAGCTGCAGGTTCCGGCCGGTAAGGCCAACCCCAGCCCCCCCATTGGCCCTGCTCTGGGTCAGCGTGGTCTGAACATCATGGAATTCTGCAAGGCATTTAACGCCGCAACTCAGGGCGTTGAAGTTGGTCTGCCGATTCCCGTGGTGATTACTGCTTTTGCGGACAAGAGCTTCACTTTCATCATGAAGACTCCGCCCGCAAGCGTGCTGATCAAGAAGGCATCGGGTGTGCAAAAGGGCAGCCCGCGTCCCCATACCGACAAGGTTGGCAAGCTGACGCGCGCCCAGGCGGAAGAGATCGCCAAAACCAAGATGCCGGATCTGACCGCATCCGACATGGATGCCGCCGTACGTACCATTGCTGGCAGTGCGCGCAGCATGGGTATTGAAGTTGAGGGGGTGGTGTAATCATGGCAAAAATATCTAAAAGAATGAAAGCCATCAAGGGCTCTGTTGATCGCACCAAGCTTTACCCCTTGGTTGATGCACTGACCCTGGTGAAGAAAAACGCGACCGCAAAGTTTGACGAATCCGTGGATGTTGCCGTGAACCTGGGTATCGATGCGCGTAAATCCGACCAGTTGGTGCGTGGCTCGGTTGTGCTGCCACGCGGCACCGGCAAGAGCGTGCGCGTTGCTGTGTTTGCCCAGGGCGACAATGCCAAGGCCGCTCTGGAAGCGGGTGCGGATATCGTCGGATTTGAAGATCTGGCAGCAGATGTCAAGGCTGGCAAGATGGATTTTGATATTGTGATTGCGACGCCGGATGCCATGCGCGTGGTTGGCGCCCTGGGTCAGATTCTCGGGCCACGTGGTCTGATGCCAAACCCTAAAGTCGGTACGGTGACCCCGAATGTGGCAGAGGCAGTTAAAAATGCCAAGGCCGGTCAGGTTCAGTACCGCACCGACAAGGGCGGTATCGTGCAATGCACGATTGGCCGTGCTTCTTTTGCTGAAGATGCGCTCAAGGAAAATCTGCTGGCATTGGTAGACGCTTTGAACAAGGCCAAACCGGCCGCTTCGAAAGGTGTCTATCTGAAGAGAATCGCTGTCTCCAGCACCATGGGAGCGGGTGTCCGGGTGGATCAGTCCACACTGGCCGCATAAAGAATTGGGGAGGCCGGCGCGCTTTGCGCTGGCTCTAGTCCAAGACCGTGGGGACGGAGAGCGGACGCTCGGGGTTTAATGGCCTGGCAGCATGCAGGCCCCCTACGCAGACGGTGTAACCCAGAGAAAGAATGCCAGGCTAAGCTCTGCGATGCAGAGTGGATCCGAGGATGTTGGGCTTTAACAGGCAGAACACTGGAATTCTGATCAGGTCGCCGTAGGTGGCATGTGCCTAGGCATATGCTGTTTGTTGGCTTGATAGGAGGAAAGACTCGTGAGTCTCAATCTGGAAGATAAAAAAGCCGTCGTTGCCGAGGTTGCGGAACAGATTGCCAAGGCTCAGACCGTAGTGCTGGCTGAGTACAATGGTATTGAAGTTCCCAATTTGACCGTACTGCGCAGTAAGGCCCGTGAATCGGGTGTGTATCTGCGTGTCGTGAAAAACACTCTCGTGCGTCGCGCTGTCGCAGACACCCAGTTCGCTCCTTTGGCTGAGCATATGACAGGTCCGCTGATCTATAGTATTTCGGCTGATCCGGTTGCTGCTGCCAAAGTGCTGAACGATTTTGCGAAGGGTAACGACAAGCTGGTACTGAAGGCGGGTTCTTATGCGGGCAAGGTATTGGACAAGGCAGGTGTGCAAGCACTGGCTTCCATTCCGAGCCGTGATGAGCTGCTGTCGAAACTGTTGGGCGTCATGAAGGCTCCTGTATCCAGCTTTGCTGGTGCAATGGCTGCTATGGCCAAACAGCGCGAAACCGCTTAAACCGCGAAACCACGTAATCAATTTTTCAAGAGATTTGAAATAGGAGTATTGAAATGGCTGTTACTGCAGAAGACATTCTTGAAGCCGTAGGCGCGATGACTGTAATGGAACTGAATGACCTGGTTAAGGCATTCGAAGAGAAATTCGGCGTTTCTGCTGCTTCCATGGCTATGGCTGCACCGGGTGCTGGTGCTGCTGCTGTTGTTGAAGAGAAAACCGAATTTGACGTCATCCTGACCGGAGCCGGCGACAACAAGGTTAACACCATCAAGGTGGTTCGCACTATCACCGGTCTGGGCCTGAAAGAAGCCAAGGATCTGGTTGATGGCGCTCCCAAGGCTGTCAAGGAAGGCGTTTCCAAGGCTGATGCTGACGCTGTTGCCAAACAGTTGATCGAAGCTGGCGCAACTTGCGAAGTCAAGTAAGCGGTAGTTGATGTACGGGTTCAGGCTGGTGGGAAACCACCAGCCTTTTTCCGTTTTTTTTGTCAGCGTAGAAGCTAGAAGAAACGAGGACTGCGTTCGTTCCATCGTTTCTTCTATCCTCTGCAGCAGCAAGTAACTCCATGGAGATCTCAATGAGCTACTCATTTACCGAGAAAAAACGCATTCGCAAAAGCTTCGCCAAACGCGTGAGCGTGCAGGAAGTTCCCTTCCTGCTGGCGACGCAGATCGATTCTTACGCCGGATTCCTGCAGGCAGAAGTGCCTGTTGCCGAGCGCATGAACGATGGTCTGCAGGCGGCATTCAGCTCGGTTTTTCCGATTTCCAGCCATTCCGGCAATGCGCGTCTGGATTATGTCAGCTATATTCTGGGTGAACCACCCTTTGATGTAAAAGAATGCCAGCAACGCGGCTTGACCTTCGCGGCTCCGCTGCGCGTCAAAGTGCGCATGACACTGATGGACAAGGAGGCTTCCAAGCCAACGGTCAAGGAAGTGAAGGAGCAGGAGGTGTACATGGGCGAGATTCCGCTCATGACCGACAATGGCTCTTTCGTGATCAATGGCACCGAGCGCGTCATTGTTTCGCAGTTGCACCGCTCTCCCGGTGTGTTTTTCGAGCATGACCGCGGCAAGACCCATTCATCCGGCAAGCTGTTGTTCTCGGCACGGGTCATTCCTTACCGTGGTTCGTGGCTCGATTTCGAGTTCGATCCCAAGGATTACCTCTATTTCCGCGTTGACCGCCGCCGCAAAATGCCGGTGACCATTCTGCTCAAGGCGCTGGGTTATAACCATGAGCAGATCTTGAGCATGTTTTATGCAACCGATACTTTCCACCTGGGCAAGAAGGGTGTGCAGTTCGAACTGGTGCCGGAACGTCTGCGTGGCGAAATCGCGCGTTTCGATATCACCGGCAAGGACGGTACAGTCATCGTTCCCAAGGACAAGCGCATTACCGTAAAGCATATCCGTGAAATGGAGCAGGCCGGTATCAAGAAAGTGTTCGTGCCGGAGGAATTTATTCTCGGCCGCGTGCTGGGTGAAAATGTGGTCGATAAGGAAAGCGGCGAGATTGTTGCTCAGGCCAATGACGAAATCAGCGAAGACCTGCTCGCCAAGTTGAGCGAAGCCGGTATCGCAAAAATAAACACGATTTACACCAATGACCTGGATCAGGGCGCATATATTTCCCAGACTCTGCGTATTGATGAGACGGCAGATCAACTGGCTGCGCGTGTGGCGATTTACCGCATGATGCGCCCAGGCGAACCGCCTACGGAAGACGCTGTTCAGGCGCTGTTCGATGGCTTGTTCTTCAATGCGGATCGCTATGATCTGTCGAAGGTGGGCCGGATGAAATTCAATCGCCGTGCCTATCCCGAGAAGCGCGTCGAAAAGAGTGCCGAGTGGATTAATCGCTTCCAGGATCGGGTCGGCCCGGTGGGTGCCGAGGGTGAGAGCATCCTCTCCAATGATGACATTCTCGCGACCATCATGATTCTGGTCGAATTGCGCAACGGGCGTGGCGAAATCGATGATATCGATCACCTTGGCAACCGTCGCGTGCGTTCCGTGGGCGAATTGGTGGAAAACCAGTTCCGTGCCGGTCTGGTGCGCGTCGAGCGTGCGGTGAAAGAGCGTCTTTCCCAGGCTGAGTCAGACAACCTGATGCCGCATGACCTGATCAACGCCAAGCCAGTATCGGGTGCCATCAAGGAATTCTTCGGTTCCAGCCAGTTGTCGCAGTTTATGGACCAGACCAACCCGCTGTCCGAAATTACTCACAAGCGCCGCGTATCGGCCCTGGGGCCGGGCGGTCTGACGCGTGAACGTGCCGGTTTTGAAGTGCGCGACGTGCATCCGACCCATTATGGCCGCGTGTGCCCGATTGAAACGCCTGAAGGCCCGAACATCGGTCTGATCAACTCGCTCGCGCTGTTTGCGCGCACCAACGAATATGGCTTCCTGGAAACGCCTTACCGCAAGGTGAATGATGGCAAGGTGACGGACCAGATCGATTATCTTTCCGCCATCGAAGAAAGCCAGTATGTGATCGCCCAGGCCAATGCCAGCCTCGACAAGAAGGGCAAACTGGTGGATGAGCTGGTGTCCTGCCGTCATCACAACGAATTTGCCATGTCCACTCCGGACAAGGTCCAGTACATGGACGTGGCGCCTGCCCAGATCGTGTCCGTCGCGGCCTCGCTGATCCCATTCCTCGAGCACGACGACGCCAACCGCGCCTTGATGGGTTCGAACATGCAGCGTCAGGCGGTGCCTTGCCTGCGTGCCGAGAAGCCTTTTGTCGGTACCGGTATCGAACGCACGGTGGCGGTTGACTCGGGCACCACGGTTCAGGCGCGCCGGGGCGGTATCGTGGATTACATTGACGCGAGCCGTATCGTGGTGCGTGTGCATGATGCCGAAGCGGTGGCCGGCGAAGTGGGTGTGGATATCTATAACCTCACCAAATACACCCGCTCCAATCAGAACACCAACATCAACCAGCGCCCGCTGGTCAAGGTGGGCAACATACTTCAGCGCGGCGATGTCATCGCCGATGGCGCTTCCACCGATATGGGCGAGTTGGCCCTGGGGCAGAACATGTTCGTGGCGTTTATGCCGTGGAACGGGTACAACTTCGAGGATTCGATCCTGATTTCCGAGCGTATGGTGGCTGAAGATCGCTACACCTCGATTCATATCGAAGAATTGAGTGTGGTGGCCCGTGATACCAAGCTTGGCGCGGAAGAAATCACGCGTGACATATCCAATCTGTCGGAAGTGCAGCTGGGTCGCCTGGATGAGTCTGGTATCTGTTATATCGGTGCCGAGGTCGAGGCGGGCGATGTGTTGGTGGGCAAGGTAACCCCCAAGGGCGAAACCCAGCTTACACCGGAAGAAAAGCTGCTACGTGCCATTTTTGGTGAAAAAGCTTCCGATGTTAAGGATACTTCATTGCGTTTGCCTTCCGGCATGACCGGTACGGTGATCGACGTGCAGGTATTCACGCGTGAAGGCATCGAACGCGACAAGCGCGCCCAGCAAATCATCGACGATGAACTGAAGCGTTTCCGCCATGACTTGAACGATCAGATGCGTATTGTGGAAGAAGATGCATTTGGCCGTATCGAACGCCTGCTGGTGGGGAAAACAGCCAATGGCGGGCCGGCCAAACTGGCCAAGGGTGCGGCGGTCAGCAAGGAATATCTGGAGAAGGTGGAGCGCCACGGCTGGTTCGATATCCGCTTGTCCGAAGAAGATGCGGCACGCCAGCTCGAACAGCTCAAGGACAGCCTGGCACAGAAGCGTGTTGAATTCGATGCCATGTTCGAAGAGAAGAAGAAAAAGCTCACCAGCGGAGACGAACTTCCCCCCGGCGTGCAAAAGATGGTGAAGGTTTATGTTGCGGTCAAGCGCCGCCTGCAGCCTGGCGACAAGATGGCCGGCCGCCACGGTAACAAGGGTGTGATTTCCAAGATCGTTCCGATTGAAGATATGCCGTTCATGGCCGACGGCACGCCGATGGACATCGTGCTTAACCCGCTGGGTGTGCCATCGCGTATGAACGTAGGCCAGATTCTGGAGACACATCTCGGCTGGGCGTCCAAGGGCCTCGGCAACCGTATTGGAGAGATGCTCGAAGCGCATGCCAAGGTTCAGGATATGCGCAAGTTTCTGGACAAGATATATAACAGCACCGGCAAGCAGGAAGATATTGCCTCTTTCAGTGACATCGAAGTGCTTGAGCTGGCGAATAACCTCAAATTTGGCGTGCCTTTCGCGACTCCGGTATTTGACGGCGCCAGCGAGGAAGAAATCAAGGGCATGCTGGAACTGGCAGGTTTGCCGCGCAATGGTCAGGTGACATTGCATGATGGCCGCACCGGCGAGGCGTTTGAGCGTCAGGTTACGGTTGGTTACATGCACGTGTTGAAGCTGCATCACTTGGTTGACGACAAGATGCACGCCCGTTCCACTGGCCCTTACAGTCTGGTGACGCAGCAACCTCTGGGCGGCAAGGCACAGTTTGGCGGCCAGCGTTTTGGTGAGATGGAGGTGTGGGCGCTTGAAGCTTATGGTGCATCCTACGTTCTGCAGGAAATGCTGACTGTCAAATCGGACGACGTTACTGGACGTACAAAGGTGTACGAAAATATCGTCAAGGGCGAACACAAGATTGATGCCGGCATGCCGGAATCCTTCAACGTGCTGGTGAAGGAAATCCGTTCGCTCGGTATTGATATTGATCTGGAAAGATCTTAGTCAGCTGGCAGCATCCATCCGTCAGGGCGCCATAATTACTGCCAACCCTGGCGGAATGTCTGAAAAACGTTTGTATTTATAGATTTAAGCTGACAGCTGAAAGCTGATAGCAGAAAGCCAAAACCGGAGGTTTTCATGAAAGCATTGCTCGATTTGTTCAAACAGGTCACTCAGGAAGAAGAGTTCGACGCCATCAAGATTGGCCTTGCCTCTCCCGAGAAGATCCGTTCCTGGTCCTATGGCGAAGTCAAGAAGCCCGAGACCATCAACTACCGGACTTTCAAGCCCGAGCGCGATGGCCTGTTCTGTGCCAAGATTTTCGGGCCGGTCAAGGATTACGAATGCCTGTGCGGCAAGTACAAACGTCTCAAGCATCGCGGCGTGATCTGCGAGAAGTGCGGCGTTGAAGTGACCCTGTCCAAGGTGCGCCGCGAGCGTATGGCGCATATCGAGCTGGCCAGCCCGGTGGCTCATATCTGGTTCCTCAAGTCGCTGCCATCACGCCTGGGCATGGTGCTGGACATGGCGCTGCGTGACATTGAGCGCGTGCTGTACTTCGAAGCCTATGTGGTGACCGATCCCGGCATGACACCGCTGAATCGCTGCCAGCTGCTGACCGAAGACGATTACCTTGCCAAGGTCGAAGAATATGGCGACGAGTTTTCCGCCAGCATGGGCGCTGAAGGTGTGCGCGCACTGCTGCGAGGGATTGAGCTGAATAGCGAAGTGGAAAAACTGCACAAGGAGCTGGCCGCAACCGGCTCTGACACCAAGATCAAGAAAATCGCCAAGCGCCTTAAGGTGCTGGAAGCATTCCAGAAATCCGGCATCAAGCCTGACTGGATGATCCTGGAAGTGTTGCCGGTTCTTCCTCCCGAGCTGCGTCCTCTGGTGCCGCTGGATGGTGGCCGATTTGCGACTTCCGACCTGAATGACTTGTACCGTCGCGTGATCAACCGCAACAACCGTCTGAAGCGCCTGCTTGAGCTGAAGGCGCCGGAAATCATCGTGCGCAATGAAAAGCGCATGCTGCAGGAATCCGTGGATTCCCTGCTCGACAACGGCCGCCGCGGCAAGGCCATGACCGGCGCCAACAAGCGCCCGCTGAAGTCACTCGCCGACATGATCAAGGGCAAGGGCGGTCGCTTCCGGCAGAACTTGCTGGGCAAGCGCGTCGACTACTCCGGCCGTTCCGTGATCGTGGTCGGCCCGCAGCTCAAACTGCACCAGTGCGGCCTGCCCAAGAAAATGGCGCTGGAATTGTTCAAGCCTTTCATTTTCCACAAGCTCGAAGTGCTCGGCCTGGCTACGACCATCAAGGCGGCCAAGCGCCTGGTGGAAGAAGAAGGACCGGAAGTATGGGACATCCTGGAAGACGTGATCCGCGAACACCCAGTCATGCTGAACCGTGCCCCGACGCTTCACCGTTTGGGTATTCAGGCATTTGAGCCGGTGCTGATTGAAGGCAAGGCCATTCAGCTGCATCCGCTGGTTTGCGCGGCATTCAACGCCGACTTCGACGGCGACCAGATGGCCGTGCACGTTCCCCTGTCGCTGGAAGCACAGATGGAGTGTCGTACCCTGATGCTGGCTTCGAATAATGTGTTGTCACCCGCCAACGGCGAACCCATTATTGTTCCATCGCAGGATATTGTTCTGGGGCTTTACTACATGACCCGCGAGCGTATCAACGCCAAGGGTGAAGGAATGATGTTCTCCGATGTGGTGGAGATTTCCCGTGCCTACGAATCCCGTCAGGTCGATCTGCACGCCAAAATCACTGTGCGGCTCAAGGAGTTCACGCTTGAGGCTGACGGTGAAAAGAAAGAAAAGATTACGCGCTACGAAACAACGGTTGGGCGCGCCCTGTTGGCAGAATTGCTACCAGCGGGTCTCCCGTTCTCCGTGGTAAACAAGCCGCTTAAAAAGAAAGAAATTTCCAGGCTTATCAATTCCAGCTTCCGCCGTTGCGGTCTGCGCGAGACGGTTATTCTTGCCGACAAGCTGATGTACACCGGTTTCACCTACGCGGCGCGTGCCGGCATCTCGATCTGTGTGGATGACATGCTGGTGCCGACACAGAAAGAAGGCATTCTGGGTGCCGCCGAGGCAGAAGTTAAAGAAATCGAGATGCAGTATTCCTCTGGTCTGGTGACTCAGGGCGAGCGCTATAACAAGGTCGTGGACATATGGGGCCGTGCTGGTGACGTCGTAGCCAAGGCCATGATGGATCAGCTGGGCAGCGAAAAAGTGATCGATCGCGAAGGCAAGGAAGTGAAGCAGGAGTCATTCAATTCCATTTACATGATGGCCGACTCCGGTGCCCGTGGTTCCGCTGCGCAGATTCGCCAATTGGCCGGTATGCGTGGCCTGATGGCCAAGCCAGATGGCTCGATTATTGAAACGCCGATTACGGCAAACTTCCGTGAAGGTCTGAACGTGCTGCAGTACTTCATTTCTACTCACGGTGCACGTAAGGGTCTGGCGGATACCGCGCTGAAAACCGCAAACTCCGGTTACCTGACGCGCCGCCTGGTGGACGTGACACAGGACCTGGTGGTGACCGAGCAGGATTGTGGCACCAGCAATGGCGTGGCGTTGAAGGCGCTGGTTGAGGGTGGTGAAGTGGTAGAGGCGTTGCGCGAACGGATTCTTGGCCGTTCTACAGCCGCAGATGTAGTGCACCCTGAAACCGGTGCAACCGTTTACGAAACCGGCACCCTGCTGGATGAGGATGCAGTGGAAGCCATTGAGGCGCTGGGTATTGATGAAGTCAAGGTGCGCACCCCCCTTACCTGCGAAACACGCTACGGCTTGTGCGGCAAGTGCTATGGCCGAGACCTCGGTCGCGGCACGCTGGTCAATGTTGGTGAAGCGGTTGGTGTCATTGCGGCTCAGTCGATTGGTGAGCCTGGCACACAGCTGACCATGCGTACCTTCCACATTGGTGGCGCGGCGTCGCGTGCAGCGGTTACCAGCCAGATTGAAATCAAGTCAAACGGTACGCTGCGCTTTACTTCCGGCATGCGTTATGTGACCAACGTCAAGAATGAGCCAATTGTCATTTCCCGTAGCGGAGAAGTGATCATCCAGGATGATAATGGCCGTGAACGTGAGCGCCACAAGGTGCCTTATGGCTCAACCCTGCTATCCATGGATGGCACAGTGGTGAAAGCCGGGCACGTACTGGCAACGTGGGATCCTCATACCCGCCCGATTATTACCGAATACGCGGGTAAGGTGCGTTTCGAGAATGTTGAGGAAGGCGTTACTGTCGCCAAGCAGATCGATGATGTTACCGGGCTATCGACTCTGGTGGTTATCGATCCAAAGCGTCGCGGCACCAGTCAATCCAAGGGTTTGCGCCCACAGGTGAAACTGCTGGATGAAAAAGGCGAAGAAGTCAAAATTGCCGGAACCGATCTGCATGTAAACGTGACTTTCCATGTGGGCTCCATCATCACCGTGAAGAACGGTCAGGACGTGGGCGTGGGAGAGGTTTTGGCGCGTATCCCGCAGGAAACTTCCAAAACTCGTGATATTACCGGTGGTCTGCCACGTGTGGCCGAACTTTTCGAAGCACGTTCACCAAAAGATGCGGGCCTGCTGGCAGAAGTCACGGGTACGATCTCCTTCGGCAAGGATACCAAGGGTAAACAACGCCTGGTGATCACGGATCTGGACGGAAATGCCAATGAATACCTGATCGCCAAGGATAAGCATGTCACGGCGCATGATGGTCAGGTGGTCAACAAGGGCGAGTCGATTGTGGACGGTCCTGCCGACCCGCACGACATTCTGCGTCTTCTGGGCGTTGAGGCGTTGGCGCGCTACATTGCCGACGAGGTGCAGGACGTCTATCGCCTCCAGGGTGTGAAGATTAACGACAAGCATATCGAGGTGATCGTGCGGCAGATGTTGCGGCGCGTAACCATTTCCGATTCCGGTGATACCCGCTTCATTCTGGGTGAGCAGGTTGAGCGTGCTGAAGTGCTGGATGAAAACGAGCGCATGGAAGCGGAAGGCAAGCTTGGCGCCGCTTACAATTACATGTTGCTGGGTATTACCAAGGCATCCCTGTCCACCGATTCCTTTATCTCCGCAGCGTCCTTCCAGGAAACAACCCGGGTCCTTACGGAAGCGGCAATCATGGGTAAGCGGGACGAGTTGCGTGGTCTCAAGGAAAACGTTATCGTCGGCCGCCTTATTCCCGCCGGTACTGGCCTTGCATATCACAATACGCGCCGCAAGCAGAAGCTGGGGATGGATATGGGTGAGAATATACTGGTCGATGAAACGCCAGTGGAAGCCCAGGATGATGAACAACCTGCTTGACAGCGGGGTATTAACTCAATAAAATTCTCAGTCTTTTTACATCCGGGTAATTTCTCGGGCGCAGGATTGAATTAAGGGACGGCTCTGCCGTCCCGTCATTTTTATTTTAGGAATTTAACGCATGCCAACCATCAACCAATTAGTGCGCAAGCCGCGCGCCCTGCAGAAAGAAAAGAGCAAGGTGCCCGCGTTGGAGAGCTGCCCGCAGCGTCGCGGTGTATGCACTCGTGTTTACACCACCACGCCAAAGAAGCCAAACTCCGCTCTGCGTAAGGTTGCCAAGGTGCGCCTGACGAATGGCTTCGAAGTCATTAGTTATATCGGTGGTGAAGGCCACAACCTGCAGGAGCACTCGGTTGTGCTGATTCGCGGTGGCCGTGTTAAAGACTTGCCCGGTGTTCGTTACCACACCGTGCGAGGTAGCCTCGATACGGCTGGAGTGAAAGATCGTAAACAAAGCCGTTCCAAGTACGGTGCCAAGCGCCCTAAAGCCGCTTAATTGATTGAGGTTTAGAAAATGCCAAGACGTAGAGAAGTCCCCAAGCGTGAAGTTCTTCCTGATCCAAAATTCAACAATCAGGAGTTGACGAAATTTGTTAACGTTCTGATGATTCAGGGCAAGAAAGCTGTTGCTGAGCGCATTATTTATGGCGCGCTGGACCAGATTCAGAAGAAAAGCGGCAAGGACCCGATCGAGGTGTTTACGCAGGCGTTGACCAACGCGCGTCCGATGGTTGAAGTCAAGAGCCGTCGTGTGGGTGGTGCAAACTACCAGGTTCCAGTTGAAGTGCGTTCCGTGCGTCGTACGGCCCTGGCGATGCGCTGGTTGCGTGATGCGGCGCGCAAGCGTGGCGAAAAATCCATGGGGATTCGCCTTGCCGGTGAATTGATGGATGCGGCTGAAAACCGTGGCTCCGCAATCAAGAAGCGCGAAGAAGTGCACCGTATGGCTGAAGCCAACAAAGCCTTCGCCCATTTCCGTTTCTAATTCAGTCTCTAGATAATTAAGGTTGCATAGCTGTGGCACGTAAAACACCCATTGAACGTTACCGTAATATCGGCATCAGTGCTCATATTGACGCAGGCAAAACCACGACCACCGAGCGTATTCTGTTTTATACCGGTGTGTCTCACAAGATTGGTGAGGTGCATGACGGCGCTGCGACCATGGACTGGATGGAGCAGGAGCAGGAGCGCGGCATCACCATTACTTCTGCGGCGACCACCTGTTTCTGGAAGGGGATGGACAACAATTTCCCTGAGCATCACATCAACATTATTGATACCCCTGGGCACGTAGACTTCACAATCGAAGTTGAGCGTTCCATGCGTGTGCTTGATGGTGCTTGCATGGTCTACTGTGCAGTGGGTGGTGTGCAGCCGCAATCCGAAACTGTGTGGCGTCAGGCCAACAAGTATGGTGTTCCACGCCTGGCTTTCGTTAATAAGATGGATCGTTCTGGCGCCAATTTCTTCAAGGTCTATGAGCAGATGCGCACCCGCCTCAAGGCGAATCCAGTGCCGCTGCAGGTGCCGATTGGCGCTGAAGATACCTTTGCTGGTGTGGTTGATCTGATCAAGATGAAGGCTATCTTCTGGGATGATTCCACTCAGGGTATGAAGTTCGAAGAGCGCGAAATCCCTGCTGATCTGCTGACAACGTGCCAGGAATGGCGCGAAAAGATGGTTGAAAGCGCAGCTGAAGCTTCCGAAGAGTTGATGAACAAGTACCTTGAAGAGGGCGACCTCTCGATTGCTGATATCAAAAAAGGTCTTCGTCAACGTACTATCGCCAGCGAAATTGTTCCGATGATGTGTGGTTCTGCATTCAAGAACAAGGGCGTGCAGGCGATGCTGGACGCGGTGGTTGAATTTATGCCATCGCCACTGGATGTTCCTCCGGTCAAGGGTATTCTGGAAGACGAGAGCATTGGTGAGCGCAGGGCGGCCGACGACGAAGCCTTCTCTGGTCTTGCATTCAAGATCATGACTGACCCGTACGTGGGCCAATTGATTTTCTTCCGGGTTTATTCGGGCGTGGTTAAATCCGGAGATACGATTTATAACCCGGTCAAGGGCAAGAAAGAGCGTATCGGCCGGATTCTTCAGATGCACGCGAATCAGCGCGAAGAAATCAAGGAAGTGCATGCGGGCGATATCGCTGCTGCTGTAGGATTGAAAGAGGCCACTACCGGCGATACGTTGTGTGACCTGAACAAGGTCATTATTCTGGAGCGCATGGTTTTCCCCGAGCCGGTAATTCACGTTGCCGTTGAGCCAAAAACCAAGGCCGACCAGGAGAAGATGGGTATCGCCCTGAACCGCCTGGCACAGGAAGATCCATCCTTCCGCGTGCGTACTGATGAAGAAACCAATCAGACCATTATTTCCGGCATGGGTGAGTTGCACCTCGAGATTCTGGTGGATCGCATGAAGCGTGAGTTCGGTGTCGAGGCCAACGTGGGCGCCCCTCAGGTTGCTTATCGTGAAGCGATTCGCAAGGCGGTTGAAGTTGAAGGCAAGTTTGTCAAACAGTCTGGCGGTCGCGGTCAGTATGGCCATGTCTGGCTCAAAATGGAGCCAAACGAAGCTGGCAAGGGCTTTGAGTTTGTTGACGCCATCAAGGGCGGTACTGTGCCGCGTGAATATATCCCTGCGGTTGAGAAGGGCTTGGTCGATACGCTGCCAAATGGCGTTCTGGCCGGTTTCCCTGTGGTGGACGTGAAGGTCACTTTGTTTGACGGTTCCTACCATGACGTGGACTCAAACGAAAACGCCTTCAAGATGGCGGCATCGATTGGATTCAAGGATGGCATGCGCAAGGCCAGCCCGGTTCTCCTCGAACCCATGATGGCGGTCGAGGTGGAAACGCCTGAAGAGAAAATGGGTGACGTGATGGGCGATCTGTCTTCCCGTCGCGGCATGATTCAGGGTATGGAAGACATGGCAGGTGGTGGCAAGGCGATCAAGGCAGAAGTGCCGCTGTCGGAAATGTTTGGTTATTCGACCACGTTGCGTTCACTGACTCAAGGCCGGGCGACTTACACAATGGAATTCAAGCACTATGCTGAGGCGCCAAAGAACGTCGCCGAAGCCATCATGAACAAGAAATAACCGTAATTGAGATTAAGAGGATACTGACATGGCAAAAGGCAAGTTTGAACGTACCAAACCGCACGTAAACGTGGGCACGATTGGTCACGTGGATCATGGCAAGACGACTTTGACGGCGGCGATCACAACGATATTGTCGAAGAAATTTGGTGGA